>NZ_JAHUTS010000013.1:0-149280 GCF_019209835.1 Enterovibrio paralichthyis
TTCGCGAGGGTAAGGGCTGTGGTCAATTGCAAAATAAAAGGCTCTAAGTATGGGGACTTAGAGCCTTTATAAGCCATCTGTTGGATCGTTCAACCGATCATTTATCTCTTAACTGATCGGCATTAGGCTTCAAGCCCGCTTTTGCTCTTCCCAAATTTAGTTTTACGCTAGTACGTCGGTAGCGACCTTATAGCTTGGATCTTCAATGTGGTTAATTTCAACCAGGCTGCCTGCTTTGGTCAGAAGTGCTAGACAATCCTGCGACAGATGACGAAGGTGCAGTTTCTTACCGGCTTTGTTGTAGCGCTCAGCCAGAGTCTCAATGGCTTCGATTGCCGAGTGGTCAGCGACACGGGATTTGCCAAAGTCGACAATCACGTCCTGCGGGTCGTTTTGCGCATCAAACAGTTCAAGGAAGTTTGCAACAGAGCCGAAGAACAGCGGGCCATTCACTTCGTACACCTTAGATCCTTGGTCGTTGGTGTAGCTTGATGCATAGATATGTTTCGCGTGCTCCCAGGCAAACATCAGCGCAGAAACAATCACACCCACGATAACGGCAATGGCCAGGTCAGTCATAACCGTGACCACGGTAACCAGTACAATCACAAAGAAATCACGCTTCGGTACGCGACGCGCCAACCCGAAAGCCGCCCATTCGAATGTACCGATAACCATCATAAACATCACGCCTACCAGCGCTGCCAGCGGGATCATTTCAATCCACGACGCGGTGAACATGATAAAGCAGAGCAGGGCAATGGCAGAGGTGATGCCGGACAAACGACCACGACCACGACCACGACCACCAGAGTTTACGTTAATCATGGACTGGCCAATCTGATACTTTTTGGGCGCAACGCTGTGGATCACGATAAGGCGCGAAGAAAGACATGGTGTCTGCTGCCGTTGCGATGAGGGCGTTTGCAGGTAAGTAGGAATGAAAAAGGGGGCAATCGGGAGAAAGCCCCAAAGTCACCGAACGGTGATCAATAAAACTCAGTTTCCCCTCTCCGGTAACGGTAGGTTGACCCACTCTTTGTAGAAGGTATCAATGTCCGGCTCAAAATCATGCAAAACGGGATACCATGGGGTAGGCGCTTCAACATCGTGCATGATGCCGCAGGACGGGCAATAATACTCACGGTACACTTGCCACTCCGTATCGGGGTGCATGTTCTCGGGATAGACTTCCAGCATTGAGGCTTTGGTATCGCGCACGTAAATCACTGCGTTAAGCTTCCAGTTGTCGCGGTAGTCACCGAACTCGAAGCCGCATTCGCATTTGTTGACCCACTTATTCGTGTCCGGCTGTTGGGTAATGTAAAGGTGGGGGCCTAGCGGAAGGATGATGCGATCCGGCCAGCTGACTTTAGCCTGCAATGTTTTCAGATACTGCTCAAAGCGGGATACGTCCTTTGGCATGGACAGCATGCGCATGGTGGTTTTCCAGTCCAGCTTGCCATCGACCAGCTTGGTAATTTGTTCATCGGTATATTGTGACATCCTATTGCTCCTGTCTGTTCAAGGCGGCATAGATAGCCCTATGCCGCGTCGATCGGGATTATTCTTCGACCAGCGTGATGGTAGACACGTCCGGCATGCGTGACAGATCCATCCGGTAGTGAGAGCCATAGGAAGGCACACCCAGATCTTCCTCCTTCAACGTCCAGCTGTCCGGCAACTCCCAGAATGCACGGAAGCTGTTGAGGAATTTCTGTGACAGCCCAAAGCTGGTGGCATACATGTGTTTAACCGGTAACGAGGCTTTTTGGGCCAGGATCCGCTCCCTTTCCTTCGCCATCCAGTCGCGGGTAGGAATCGCCCGGGCAAGGCGCGCTTTGCGAATTCTTGCCCGGTTTTTGGCCGTTGCCGCGTCATCCACCGTCCAAATGTTGGTTTCGCCTTCGTGGATAACCGCGCCGTAGACCTTGCGGGCAAATTCCGGCAGCACGAACTTCTCGTTAAGGTCATTGGCGATCGCGTCACAGTCACGGTCAAGGGGGTCACCAAAGCCCGGACCGCCACGTAGGTAGTTCAGGTACAGGTCGTGGTTGTCATAGCAGTCTTCCGTTGTCATACACTGCTGGTCACGCTTGACCCTGGCTCCGGGGGAGAGGTGTTTTTCATACTCGGGCGCGGCAGGGTTGAGATCGGCGCCAAGTGGCAGGGTATCTCCCTGTGCAATACGCTCTTTCAGGCCGGTTGTGTGCGCCTCGAAACGGTATCCAGTGGCTGGGGGATAGCCACCCATCATGCCCCAGTCACTGTTCATGTACCCGTTGCCCATAAAGAACATGGTCCAGTCATGGGAGTTCCAAACCATTCTGAGCGACTCAAAACCACAACCGCCACGGTATTTTCCGTACCCGCCGGAGTTGAATTTCACATTCCGCCCAAGATAGAGAAGCGGCTCTGCCATCTCCCAGATTTCGACATCCCCCATGTCGCCTTCCGGATTCCAGATAGCGGCAGCATGGTTGAGGCCGTCTTTTATCGCACAGGCTCCGGTGCCACAGGAGGACGCTTCAAAACTGTTGACGGCATGGATCTCTCCATCTTGATTGATCCCGCCCCCCTGCAACCAGTTGGACGTATTGGCATTCCCGGCGTTCACTTCTTCCAGATAGCCGCGACTGAAATAACTCTGTCCCAGCCCGCGCCACAGGGCGCTCCAGCCGGAGACAAGGAAATGCCAGGCATAGGCGTGTCCGGTTCTGCGGTCATCAGGGTTCATCCACGCCCCTTTGGGCAGCCGGAATTCGGTGCCATAATACGCGCCATCGTTGATACGCTGGGTGGGCACGAGTGTCTGGGTCATCATTACCCAGATCCCACTGGTAAAGGCTACCTGGTGGGCGTTATAGGAGTGCCAGCCCCAGCGGCTTGCCCCTTCAAAATCAAGCCGCCATGAACCGTCACCACGGATTGTCATTTCAACCGGTGAGTGCATGACAGTATCGAGCTTGGCGAAGGCTGACGGGGTTTGTACGTCAGGGTGGGCGTAGGGCACATCAACAAACGCCACTTTGCGGTAGGTACCAGGGAGTGTCATGGCTTTAATGCGGGTTTGCAGGCCACGGCGGCCATCTTCGACCACTTCATAGGCGAATTTCTGATAGGCCTCGATCCCTTCTTCCCGAATAACTTCCTCTACCAAATCACGTATCATGTGGCACCCAGCAATGCGGGTACGCTCATCAAGGATCCAGTATTTGGGGGTACGCACAGAACGTTGGGATTCGTGCAGCCAGTCGCGGAAGGGTTCGTCATTCACCCCGGTTTTACGGCAGGTTATCATGTAGCCATCGCCAAACCGCTGTACCTGACCGGTAGACATTGACCCCGGTGTGACAGCGCCGGTATCGATAACATGGGTAACGCCGCCCACCCAGCCGATTAACTTGCCATCCCAGAATATAGGCACAATGGTCGCGATATCACAGGGATGCACGTTGCCAATCGAACAGTCATTGTTGGTGAACATATCCCCGTCACAAATGCCCGGATTCATCTCCCAGTTGTTTTCAATCATGTATTTAATGGCTGCGCCCATGGTGCCCACATGGATGATGATCCCGGTGGAAGTGAGAACACAATCACCGGCGGCGTTATACAGGGTAAAGCACAGTTCACCTTCTTGCTCCACGATGGGGCTGGCAGCGATTTTTTTGGCTGTTTCCCGTGCATGTACTAGACCGCCACGGATTTTAGAAAACAGTTTTTCGTAGCGGATAGGTTCACTTTCACGCAGTTCAAGGTGTTCCAGCCCGTTGTAAAACCCTGTTGCTGTTGTTTTGGCCAGGATTTTGTCACGGAAGGTTTTCAGTGACTCGCCAGTACCGAGTAAATCGGCATGGGGACGTACTTGTGTGATGTCATCCATGGTTCAGTCCTCCTTCAGAGACGTGAGGTGGAACAGGCGGTGTTTATCGAGGTAGGTTTCAAATCCATCCGGCACAACGAAGGTGGTGGCGTCAGATTCGATGATGGCAGGGCCGGTGATCCGGTTGCCGGGTTTGAGTAATTCCATCTTGAACAGTTCTGCATCCAGCCACTGCCCGTGACGATAAAACGGACGGTGTCCCAGCCGCGCATTCTCCGGTGGAATAGGACCTTCCTCTTTGTCTTCTGGCAGTGATGGTTTTACGGTTGCAACCAAACCGTGCATGATGGCTCCGGTAACGGAAAAGCCGAGTTCCGGTGAGCGGGCAGCGCTGGCATACACTCGGGAATAGGTATTTTCAAAGGCCTCTACCAGTTTGTCCCAGTCCCCGGCGGTGGCTGCGCTGTTGATAGGGGAATGGATTTCAAGGTCATTCAACTGCCCCATGTACTGCATCCTGAAACCGGGACGGAGAATGACATCTTCTGGCTTGAAGCCGTTGATGACGAACTCTTCGATAACTTTTGCCGCCAGTTCGTTCCAGGCGGATTGCATGATGTCAGCGGCGGCGGTTTTGTCGTCTTCCGGTGCAAACTGTGGCACGGCAATATCGACACTCTTGTCGTAGCGGTATTCAAAATCGGCGCAGGCACAGCCGAAGGCAGAAAAACCGGCGGCCCATGCAGGCACAATGATGTCTTTAAATCCCAGTCCTTCGGTATAGCCATAGGTATGTACCGGTCCGGCACCGCCATATGAGAAACAGACGTATTCCGTAGGGCTGTATCCCTTGGCACCGATATTGGCACGAAGGTATTCGCGAAGCTGCAAATCCAGCAGTTCAATCACACCGGACGCGGCCTCTTCGACGGTAAGGCCCATAGGGTCAGCAATCTGCACTTTGATGTGTTCCCGGGCCCTTTCGACATCCAGTTTGATTGCGCCACCCAGAAAGTTCTGAGGGTTCAGATAGCCAAGTACGACGTGGCAATCCGTCACGGAGACGGTGTCCAGTCCACTGTCTTTCCAGCATGTTCCTACCCGGTAGCCAGCACTGTCAGGGCCAAGGGTGATGGCGTTGCTGTAGGGGTCGATACGCACAAAGCTGCCAGCTCCGGCACCGACAGAGTCCATAACCACCAACGGCAGGGAAAGCACCAGTCTTGCCATGTCAGGGTCGCTGGCGATGGCAAAATTTCCCTTGGTGATCAGCGCCATGTCGAAACTTGTACCGCCAATGTCTGAGCAGGCAATGTTGTCATAGCCCAGCATTTTACCGAGCAGCTTTGAGCCGATAACGCCACCGATGGGGCCGGATACGATAGAGCGTGCCAACTCCTTGGCTTTCCATGAAATGGTGCCACCGTGTGTTGCCATCACCCTGAGATCAAAATGGGCACCATGTTTGTGAAACCTGTCACTGACTTTTTTCAGCGTCTGGCGCGAGGGCTCCGCCGCATAGGCTTCCAGCACTGTGGTGTTCATCCTGTGGCTTTCTTTACGAGAGGGGTAGTAGTCAACTGAAGCAAACACAGGAATATCCACCCCCATGTCTTTGAGCTTTTCCTTGCAGATATCACGCGCAATCTTCTCATTCTGCGCATTTTTATGTGATTGCAACAGACAGATCACGATGGCATCACAACCGGCTTTTACCAGTTGTTCCGTTGCATCGGCGACCTCCTGTTCACGCAGGGGAATGACGATATTGCCCTGCACGTCTGTGCGCTCCGTGACACCGCGGATGCGTGAGAGAGGGATCAGGGGTGGGTCGTATTTATGGGTATTGAGGTGGATACGATCCTCAAGGGCATAACCCAGGTAGCTTTGGATAGCGCGTCCCATTGAATGGGTCTGCTCGAACCCTTTGTTGCAGATCAGACTGACATCCAGCCCTTTGCGTTGTACCACCCGGTTTAACATTGCGGTACCGGAGTAGACGCCGGTAACCAATTCTGGATAAACATCATCTACCTTGCGCTTCCAGTGGGCAAGGGCATCTTCAGATGAGTTGTATATGGCCAGAGATTCGTCGTCTGGGTTGCTTTGGGCTTTCCCAACGACAAAACGTCCGTCCGAACGGACGAAAAATGTGTCTGTCATCGTACCACCGGCATCAATGCCCAGTACCTCAACGGAGCCATCTTGTTGTTGCATGTCGCACTCCTTTTCCCCAGAGGGGAGCTGTAGTCCTTCGGTTAGAGGGCTTACCAAGGTTTAAAACCTGTGGAAAGCGACTCCAGTGCTATTGAGCAAGGGGCGTGCCAGTGAAAAGTATTAATAGATTGATGTTTATAATCAGTGTGTTAATGAATTTTTAGGCGAGATGAAATCGGGAGAGTGTTCGATTGGCGAACGGTATCTGGCTCGGACACCGTCCTGAACCTAGTCGCAGAGTGAGTGGGTTTTGGGGCTCAATGGCCCGCACGGATAGCGTCGACTTCCTGAGTCAGGCCATACTTTTTCAGCTTGAGGTATAGCGTGCTTTTTGCAATCCCGAGCTTTTGCGCCACGAGCGTCAGGTTCCCCTGACATTGATGCAGTGTGGTGCGGATCTGGTGACTTTCCGCTTGCTCAAGCGGCGAGCATTCAGAAAGGCCTGACGCGTGGGCGGGGCGGTTTGTCCAAAGTGGGGTAGCGATTTCTGGTGGAAGGTCTTCGACAGCCAGTGTATCGCTGGTGGACATGAGTAACATCGACTCAATAATGTTGCGAAGCTCCCTGACATTCCCGGGCCAGCTGTAAGCTTCCAACATTGAGAGCACATCCTTGGGCAGGGTTTTTAGTGGCAATTCATGGTGCTGGCAAAGATGCCGGATCAACCAATCAGTCAGCAATGGAATGTCGCCAACGCGATCCTTCAATGGCGGAATACGGATGCTGGTAACGGCAATGCGGTAGAACAAATCCATACGAAACAGCCCTTCATCGACAGACATCCTCAGATCGCGGTTGGTGGCAGCAATCAAGCGGAACCGGACACGTCTGGGCGCATTCTCGCCTAAACGGTAGATTTCCCCCGATTCGAGAACCCGGAGTAAATGCGGCTGGATGTCCATTGGCATTTCCCCGATTTCATCGAGAAACAGAGTGCCTCCGTCAGCGGCTTCGATTTTTCCTGCCAGTCCTCCTTTCCGGGCGCCGGTAAACGCACCGTCAGCATAACCAAACAGTTCACTACTCAGTAAGTCTTTGGACAGGCCGCCACAGTTAAGCGCGACGAAAGGCTCTTTTTCATCCCGGCTGGCCTGGTGTATGCCTTTAGCAAATAACTCCTTACCTACACCCGTTTCCCCCAGAAGAAGCACAGGAACACGTGCTTTTGCCAACTGGTGTGCCTTGTTAAGTGCTTCAATGAGTTGTGGTGACTGTCCTATGATGCCATCTAGGCCAGCAGCATCCGGTTTCCGCCCGGAGGATGATTTGGTTCTGAAGCTGGTCAAGCGTGGAGTGGGGATATGGACGATGCTGCCGATGACGTGACCATTTTTGATGACAGGTTCAACCCATTCAGGAAGCAGCCAGTCAGGGCAGGCTGGGCGCTCATGTTCGGGAGTATCAAGGTTTAGGGCATCAATACGGACGGGGGAGTTCATCGATTTGAACCCTGCCCCGACCAGCACCGGCGTTGCACGTCCATCCGCTTTGACCAGATACCCACGCTGGTCAAACAACAGATAGCCATTGCCGCTTTTTGTTGCCAGCTTGTTGATGCCGCTTTCAACTAAATGGTAGCGATGCTCCATTTCTTGACGGGAGAGCCGGCTTTCAATCCGGGCCGCCGTTGTCATTGCCAGTGCAAGGCTGTGGCGGCTGTAATTCTGGCTCAAGCCGGAAACGTCAATAACGCCCAGAATCGCATTGTCAATCGGATCACGGATCACAGTGGCAGAGCATGTCCATCGCTGAATACCCTCGCAAAAATGTTCCGCAGCATGGATTTGAACCGGCTGTCCGGTCTGGAGCGCGGTGCCTATTGCATTGGTGCCCATTTCCGATTCCGACCACCGTCCTCCCGGCACAAGTCTTGTCGCTTGCAGCGGATCCCTTACCCTGGCGCTGGCATCGCCTTCTACATCGAGAATCGTGCCGTTAGGATCGGTTAATATCATTACCGTCCCGGTGGGAGAGAGGATGTCATGGGATTGTGCCATGCAAGGTGTACTCGCATCGATGAGACGGGCGTGGCGTTGACGAAGCGCTTCAAGCCCATCCTCACTCAAGATAAAACTGGCCTGTGCCAGCATGGGATCAACATGGTCGCTCTGGCAGCGAACCCAAGATTGGTGTATCAGGTGGCGAAGATTGGTTGCTTGAAGCGAAGACGCTTCCAGTGAGGGCATCGCATCGTTAATGAAGGCTTCCCAACTGGCTTTCACTCCGGCGTTTTGTTCTGGGACTGAGTATCTGTCATCCTTGCTTGTCTTTGACACCGTATCATCTCCGTATGGCACACACTGCGGTTACTACGCTGCCTACATCCTGAAGAATATGTGCACTTCGACCTTTGCGCTAATGCTAAGCGGCGTATTGTGAGCCCTTGTATTCAGCCTGTTTTTGTCACTATGCGGGGTAAACTGGCCGCTAGTGACATGAAGCAAAGTCCATTCCATTTATGTGGTTTCTTTAACGTGCTGAATAACCGTATTTTTATTTGTAGGAGCAAACTTCGCTGCGTTCGATTTTTGGTCACTGTCCGATATTCATCCGCGCATCACCATCGTCACTTATCGATGCAGAAAATGGGCATGTGGACTCAATAACGAGAATTATTTGTTGCGGTGCAACAAGTTCCTGAGCGCCAGGCACAAAAAAGCGGGCTTCAAGCCCGCTTTTGCTCTTCCCAAATTTAGTTTTACGCCAGTACGTCGGTAGCGACCTTATAGCTTGGATCTTCAATGTGGTTGATTTCAACCAGGCTGCCTGCTTTGGTCAGAAGTGCTAGACAATCCTGCGACAGATGACGAAGGTGCAGTGTCTTACCGGCTTTGTTGTAGCGCTCAGCCAGAGTCTCAATGGCTTCGATTGCCGAGTGGTCAGCGACACGGGATTTGCCAAAGTCGACAATCACGTCCTGCGGGTCGTTTTGCGCATCAAACAGTTCAAGGAAGTTTGCAACAGAGCCGAAGAACAGCGGGCCATTCACTTCGTACACCTTAGATCCTTGGTCGTTGGTGTAGCTTGATGCATAGATATGTTTCGCGTGCTCCCAGGCAAACATCAGCGCAGAAACAATCACACCCACGATAACGGCAATAGCCAGGTCAGTCATAACCGTAACCACGGTAACCAGTACAATCACAAAGAAATCACGCTTCGGTACGCGACGCGCCAACCCGAAAGTCGCCCACTCGAATGTACCGATAACCACCATAAACATCACGCCTACCAGCGCTGCCAGCGGGATCATTTCAATCCACGACGCGGTGAACAGAATAAAGCAGAGCAGGGCAATGGCAGCGGTGATGCCGGACAAACGACCACGACCACCAGAGTTTACGTTAATCATGGACTGGCCAATCATGGCACAGCCGCCCATCGCACCAAATACTGAACAGGTGACGTTTGCGACGCCTTGACCCACACACTCGCGGTTACCGCGACCACGGGTGCCTGTCATTTCATCGACCACGGTCAGGGTCAGCAGGGATTCAATCAAACCAACTGCGGCAAGGATCAGCGAATAGGGCAGGATGATGTAAAGGGTTTCCAGATTAAACGGCACTGTCGGGATCGAGAAGGTTGGCAATGTACCTGCCAGTGTTGCGTTCTCATCACCACTCATTGAGCGCAGGAAGTCCACCACTGTGCGGGTATCTAGATCGAGCAGGATAACGGCTGCTGTCACACCTACAATCGCCACAAGGGAAGATGGAACCGACGTGGTGAACTTCGGCAGGAAGTGAATGATAGCCATGGTAATAGCAACCAAACCCAGCATCAGATACAGCTGGCTACCCTGAAGCCACTCTAGTTCTCCATTTGCTCCCGGCACTTTGAACTGCCCCAATTGCGCAAGGAAAATCACAATGGCCAATCCGTTAACGAAACCAATCATGACTGGATGTGGCACCATGCGGATAAATTTACCCAGTTTGAATATCCCGGCAGAAATCTGGATGAGACCTGCAAGCATTACGGCAGCAAAAAGGTATTGAACGCCGTGCTCGGCAACAAGACTGACCATGACTACAGCCATTGCACCTGTTGCGCCGGAAATCATGCCAGGGCGACCACCAAGAATAGAGGTGACAAGACCCATAATGAATGCGGCGTAGAGACCCACCATAGGGTCAACACCTGCAACAAAGGCAAAGGCAACAGCTTCAGGTACCAGTGCCAGTGCAACCGTCAGACCTGACAGAATGTCGTTTTTCGCGGAGTGTTGAGGAAACTTGGGAAATTCAAACATCGTGTTCGGTAACTTCTCTGAAAGTGGGGTTGAAGACAAAGGGTGTGATAGTACAGAAAAGTGTGATTTTGTTCAATGTTGGTAACGGTTTTGTAAACCGTACAAGGGCTGGAATAGGTATTCGAACAGGGACTTAGCGCCGTATACACTGGGATGCGGACGGATTTTGTTTCCACGTCAAATAAAAAAAGAGCCATGCAATGCATGGCTCTTTCTGTGCGGTCTACTTCAGATTAGAAGTTAGGCTTGGTTGCCGGAGCCGCTGCGCTGTTAGTCGCAGTCTGGCTTCCCGCTTGGCGCGTTTCTGCACGTTCACTGCGGAACGATGCGATAGACACTTCGATAGCAACGTGGTTGCTTTCCGGTGCTGGCGCTTTTGTCATTGGAGAGGTTGCACGACCCATACGGATTGCGGCAGGTTTTGCCTTTTCAACCGCAGGGATTTCGCTTGCTTCCATCACGCTCTTAACGTTGGTTTCAGCAACAACTTCTTCAACTACTGTTTCTACAGTCGGTGTTTCAACTTCTACTGCAGGCGTTTCCACGATTTCAGGTGCGTTGATCGCGACTGGCAATTCTTCGCTCAGTGCATCTGCGCCTTCTGATTTCGCTTTTTCTTCCAGAATGGTTGGTGCAGGACGGCGAACAATCACTTTACCCATAGCCATTTCAGGGAAGGCAACGCCGCCCAGAGCTGGTGCTTTAACGACTTCAGCAACATCTACTTGCGGTGCTTCAGCTTCCACTTCTGCAACAACAGGTGCTTTCAGCGCCGTTTTTGATGGCCAAACTTTACCCATCGCCATTTCTGGTGAAGCTACGCCTGATTTCAGAACAACCTTGCTACGCTTTTCAACGATGGTTACCGCGGTTTCCATCATGTCCAGCTGATCCAGAGCTTGCTCGGTGTTCGCGCTTTCGTTCTCTTCGCGGTTACCGCGACGACGGCGCTGGCCGCTTGCACGCAGGTGACGAGGAGAGCGACGGTTACGGCGTTTCTCTTCACGTGGCTCGGCGTTGTCAGTTGCTTCAACAACGT
This sequence comes from Enterovibrio paralichthyis, assembly GCF_019209835.1. NCBI lineage: Bacteria > Pseudomonadati > Pseudomonadota > Gammaproteobacteria > Vibrionales > Vibrionaceae > Enterovibrio > Enterovibrio paralichthyis. Next base: position 11,338 of record NZ_JAHUTS010000013.1, read on the forward strand.
CTTTGGTTGCTTCAGCTTTTGCTTCCGCAGCGACAGCTTTACCCATTTCTTGCAGTGGGTTCATTGCTGCTACTTCAGTCTCTTCTGAAACATCACCGACACGGACTTTTTTGTTCAGCTTGCGGCGTTGGCGGCGTTGTTTAACCTTCTCGGTTTTTTCCGCTTTGTCCTGCTTCTCAACCAGTGTTTCTTCTTTTACTGGTTTCGCTGCTTTTGCTTGCTGACGTTGATCTACTTTCTCTAGTTTCTCAGTAGGTTTGCGGCTTTGCTTCTTAGCAGGTTTTTCTTGACGCTCGTTAGCTGCTGCTGCGCGTTCAGTGTTTTCAGGGCGCTCTTTACCGCGACGCTGTTTCTTCTCGCCACGTTCACCGCGCTCGTTACGCTCACCGTTTTTGCTGTTTTCATCACGCTGGTTGTTGCGTGAACCACGGCGGGTACGGTCTTGAGTGCGTTTGTGATCGCGACGGTTACGGTTTTCGCGTTTTGGTTCTTCTTTCTTCTCTTCCTCTTCGCTACCTGCAAACAGCCCGGAGATGAAAGAGACTAAACGTGAAAACAGACCAGGTTTTTCTTCTTCTTTTGGTGCGGCTTTAGCTACAGGCGCAGGAGAAGCTGGTGCTGCAAAGCCTTGAAGTGCCGGCTCTTCGCGTTTCTTCACAACACGCTCTGCTGGCGCTTCATCTTTGCCTTCAGACTCACGCATTGCTTCCAGTTGCTCTGGCAGACGGTAAGACAGTGAAGTCACTTCATCACCACCACGGATACGTACCACTTCAAAGTGTGGTGTTTCCATGTTTGCGTTAGGTACGATGATGACACGAACGTTGTGATATTTCTCAACGTGTTGAACAGAGCGACGCTTTTCGTTCAGCAGGTAAGAGGCAACCGGTACCGGCACAACGGCCATAACCTGAGCGGTGTTCTCTTTCAGTGCTTCTTCTTCAATCAGACGCAGGATAGACAGCGACAGTGATTCGTTATCACGGATAACACCGGTACCTGTACAACGTGGACAGATGTGGTGGCTCGCTTCTGCCAGAGAAGGGCTCAGACGCTGACGCGACATTTCCAGCAGACCAAAGCGTGAGATACGGCCAATTTGAACGCGTGCGCGATCCATACGGACAGCTTCGCGAAGGCGATTTTCAACTTCACGCTGGTGGCGAACTGGTGTCATATCGATAAAGTCGATAACAACCAGACCACCTAGGTCACGCAGGCGCAACTGGCGTGCGATCTCATCGGCTGCTTCCAAGTTGGTTTGCAGCGCGGTTTCTTCGATATCAGAACCCTTGGTTGCACGTGCAGAGTTGATATCGATAGAGGTCAGTGCTTCTGTCGGGTCGATAACAATTGAACCGCCTGATGGAAGACGCACTTCACGCTGGAAGGCTGATTCAATCTGGCTCTCAATTTGGTAGTGGCTGAACAGTGGAACATCACCGTCATAGCGTTTAACGCGGCTCAGGAAGTCAGGACGGGTTGCCTGAATACGCTCACGAGCCTGGTTGTACACTTTCTCGCTGTCGATCAGCACTTCGCCAATGTCACGGCGCAGGTAATCGCGGAACGCACGGGCAATCACATCACTTTCTTGATAGATCAGGAACGGTGCTGCTTTCGACTCTGCCGCACCCTGGATACGTTCCCAGTTGTTCAGCAGGTAGTTCAAGTCCCACTCAAGCTCTTCAGCAGATTTGCCAACGCCTGCAGTACGCACGATCAGACCCATACCTTGCGGCAGTTTCAGGCCAGACATTGCTTCTTTCAGGTCGCTGCGCTCTTCACCTTCGATACGACGGGAAATACCGCCAGCACGTGGGTTGTTTGGCATCAGAACCAGGTAGCTGCCTGCGAGAGAGATAAAGGTGGTCAGGGCTGCGCCTTTGTTACCACGTTCTTCTTTATCAACCTGAACAATCACTTCCTGACCTTCCTTCAACACCTCTTTGATGTTTGGACGGCCTTGATAGCTGTAGTTATCAGGGAAATATTCGCGGGCAATTTCTTTAAGAGGGAGGAAACCGTGACGCTCTGAACCGTAGTCTACAAATGCAGCTTCAAGACTTGGTTCAATGCGGGTGATACGACCTTTGTAGATATTTGCTTTCTTAGATTCGTGACCAGGGCTTTCGATATCCAAATCGTACAAGCGCTGACCATCGACTAATGCGACGCGCAACTCTTCTTTTTGAGTTGCGTTGATCAACATTCTTTTCATATTAAATTGTTCTCGATTATTTGTTGTTATTAGTTGTCGGGTACGAGACAAAGAACTCAATGCTGCCGGGTCCCAAGTCTGATTTAAATGCAGCCTCACGGCTGGAGGATCAGGGACGCACTAGGGCACTACTTTATCCACCCACTGATACGGAAATTTGGATTGTCTCCGATTTACACAGTCGGCTCTTCGCCACAAATGGCGATAGTCTCTATGACACTGGTTATTTATCCCGTCGTGCCAACAAACTAACGGGTGCTATGCTCCTCACGTCTTACGCCGGGTGCTGCGTGATTTAGTTGCCCTTTCTGTCAACTAGTCAGGTACTACAAAGAAATAGTGCTAAGGACAGTCAGGGAACTTGGGCAAAGCGGTAAAGATTTACTCTATTTGTCGGCTTTTTAGCCGTGATGAGCAAAAAAGTTGCAAACTTTTCTGCTTTACGGCGCAACTATAGCAGGGACACTTTTTTGCAGCAAACTACTTTGATGCAATGTAGAATCTACGCCCTATGAATACAGAAAAAACCAAAGTGCAATTCATCGACATCTCCGATGACATTGCGGGCCAACGGATCGATAACTTTCTCCGAAATAGGCTCAAAAACATCCCTAAAAGTATGATTTATCGCGTTCTCCGCAAAGGAGAGGTGCGAGTGAATAAAAAACGTATAAAACCTGAATACAAGCTTCAGGAAGGGGACGTTATCCGTCTTCCGCCTATGCAGATCCCAGAAACGACGCAGGTTGAAGCGCCAAACACCAAGCTCAACCGGGTGGCAGAATTAGAAAAATGTGTGATTTATGAAGATGATCACATGCTGATTCTGAATAAGCCTTCTGGAACAGCCGTTCATGGTGGTAGTGGTCTTCATTTTGGGGCAATCGAGGCGATGCGTGCGTTGCGTCCTGATGCCCGTTTTCTGGAGTTGGTGCATCGTATTGACCGCGATACGTCAGGCATTCTGCTGATCGCGAAAAAGCGCTCGGCACTTCGCCATTTACAGGCACAGTTCCGTGAGAAAACAGTACAGAAGTATTACTTCGCACTCACTATGGGTAACTGGAAGCCTTCTATGAAGAAGGTAACCGCACCTTTGCTGAAAAATGAAGTAAACAGTATTGTGCGCGTTAACCCAAATGGTAAGCCTTCGGAAACCCGCTTTAAGGTTCTGGAGCAGTTTGAACAGGCGACGTTGGTGCAGGCGAGTCCAATTACCGGCCGTACACACCAAATCCGTGTTCACGCTCAATATGTAGGTCACCCTCTGGCTTGGGATGACCGATACGGCGACCCGCGTTTTGATGCATACACGAAAAAATTCGGTTTGAACCGCTTGTTCCTGCATGCAGCGAACATCAAATTCACCCATCCGGGTACGGAAGCATTGATGGATATCTCTGCGCCTATGGATAAACAGCTGGAACGAACCCTTGAAGGATTAAGGAAAGCGCCACGTGTTAACTGACTATAAGTTGGTGATATTTGATTGGGACGGCACCGTGATGGACTCTGTCGCGCGTATCGTTTCCAGTCTTGAGGAGGCTGCCCGTTTGACGGGTGGCCTGCCTTTGTTGTCCGGTGACGAACTCAAGCAGATGATTGGGCTGAGTCTGGATCATGGGTTCGAGTTTCTCTATCCCGGTGTCACATTGGATAAACGGGGTACATGGAAGGCTCATTATGGCCAGCAATTCCGTGTTGATAACACGACGGCTATAGATATGTATGCCGGAGCTAAAGCGTGTTTATCTGAGTTGAAGCAACGAGGCCACCTTCTTGCTGTCGCTACAGGCAAATCCGGTCCTGGCCTTGATAAAGCGATTGCGGACACCCAAACATCACATTTATTCAGTGCAACCCGCACGGCGGATGTCACTGCATCCAAACCTGATCCTTTGATGATCCATGAAATCCTCTCAGAGTTAGGTATCGAGGCAAAAGACGCAGTTATGGTCGGGGACACTACCCATGATATGCATTTGGCACAAAACGCGGGTGTGGATGCGATTGGTATTACCTGGGGCGTGCATGACAGGGATACCCTCAACCGCTTCTCTCCGGTTGCTGTCATCGACAGGCTGGACGAATTACTCTGACGTGAATGGCTTGGGATGGAGCCATCAATCGCGAAGAGACGAAAATGGGGCTGCTTGCCCCTTCGTTTTTATTGGATGAAATCCGCTGATCTAAAGTGTCAGAGCACATCTATACCTTCAGCCCGCAGCATTTCGCACAGGCGAATTAGCGGTAAACCGACCAAAGTGTTTGGATCCCGTCCTTCAAGCTTATCAAACAGAGCAATGCCCAGACTTTCGCATTTAAAGCTGCCTGCACAATCGAGAGGTTGCTCTCTTTTTACATAGCGCGTGATTTCCTCCTCGCTCAGCGAGCGGAAGTAAACATGAAAGGGTTCGACATCTGTTTGAGCAAATCCAGTGGTACTGTTTAACAGGGTTAAACCTGTATAGAAGGTAACATGTTTACCCGCAGCTGCTTTTAACTGCTCAATGGCTTTTTCTTCTGTCCCCGGCTTACCGAGGATCTTTCCATCGATCACACACACTTGATCTGATCCTATGATCAGGGCGTCAGGGAACATTTTTTTGCATGCCTGCGCTTTTTCCAGTGAAAGTCGCTGTACCAGATCTAGCGGTGATTCACTTTCCTTTGCAGATTCATCAATATCCGGAGCGTGGAAAGAGAAGGGAATTGCCAACTTTTTAAGCAATGCTTGGCGGTACTTGGATCCGGAAGCCAGTACAATTGTTTGTTTATTCATCTAACGATGATCCTTACCCTGAATATTCGTATACGCGGGCAAGTGTAATGTTTTACACTTGCGGAGGCGAGTGGGCTTGGTGTGGTATCACAACGATGTCCATTCGATGTTCACAATTGCTAAGTACCTGTAGTACAGAAAGTAACCTTTTTTTGTTTTCGTCAGCTTTCAGGGCTGATGAAAGGAAGTAAAGGCATAAATTTCTTTGACTCAGGCTACATTGGAGGCTAGAATTCGCGCCCTATGCAAAAGGTAAAGCTACCGCTGACGGTTGACCCGTTTAAAAGCGCGCAAAAGCGACTGGACTACGATGGTATCTTCGTAATCAAGCTGCTGGAGCGTCTTACGGAGGCGACTGAAGGTGTGATCAGTGACTGTGAAGCTAAGCTTTCATTTGACATTGATGCTCAAGGGCTGAAGATTGTACGCGGAAACGCCAAGGTCGACGTCCAACTAGAGTGTCAGCGTTGCTGGGAAGTTTTCCCACACCACTGTGAAATCGAATTTATTTACAGCCCGGTTTTCAATGAAGATCAGGTTGGCAATTTACCGGATGCTTATGAGCCGGCATTAGTCGACGAAAATGGTGAGATTAACCTACTTCAACTTATCGAAGATGAGTTGATTGTGGCTCTGCCACAGGTTGCCATGCACGATGAAGAAGACTGTAAAGTTGATTCTGAAGGTATGGTATTCGGGGAAATCCCGCTTGCTGATGAGCGTCCGAATCCATTTGCCGTTTTGAAAAACTTAAAGCAAAGTAACGAGGAGTAGGGTCAATGGCCGTACAACAGAACCGTAAAACCCGTTCTAAGCGTGGTATGCGTCGTTCACACGATGCGCTGGGCACTGCAGCTCTGTCTGTAGATGCAACTTCTGGTGAAACTCACCTGCGTCACAACGTGACTGCTGACGGTTTCTACCGTGGCCGCAAGGTAATCAACAAGTAAGGTTGAGCCTTGACAGGTCTAACCATTGCACTTGATGCGATGGGCGGGGATTTCGGTCCTCAAGTAACAGTGCCTGCCTCCGTGCAGGCATTGTTGCATTTCCCCTCGCTAAAAGTCGTACTCGTCGGTGATCAACCCGAGATCACCCGCCAGCTTGTATCGCTGGGTCAACATACTCATTCCCGCATATCAATCGTTCATGCGGAATCTTCTATCGCCAACGACACAAGGCCATCTCAAGCCCTGCGTGCCAGCAAAGGTACGTCGATGCGTATTGCCCTTGAATTGGTCGCAGAAGGCAAAGCCGACGCCTGCGTCAGCGCAGGAAATACCGGCGCGCTGATGGCACTTTCCCGATCCTTGCTTAAACTGCTTCCTGGTATTGACCGTCCCGCACTGATTTCTGAATTGCCGACGATGGGTAACCATCGGAGCTGGCTCCTTGATTTAGGGGCAAATGTGTCAGTTGACGCGGACACCTTATTCCAGTTTGCAGTCATGGGTTCGGTATTGGCTGAAGAGCAACTTGGTCACAAACCCAGTGTCGGTTTGCTCAACATTGGTGAAGAGGAAATCAAAGGGAACGATTTGGTTAAGCGCTGCGCAGAAATGTTGCAGCAGTGCTCAGCGGTCAATTACATCGGCTATGTGGAGGGTGACCAGCTTTACACAGGAAAAGCTGACGTAATTGTCTGCGACGGATTTGTCGGCAATGTGAGCCTTAAAACCAGTGAAGGTGTCGCCAGACTGTTTTTGGAAAGCCTAAAACTCCATCTATTAGCCAATCCATTTAAGAAAATGATGGCTAAATGGTTATTTGGTGGTCTATTTCAGCGGCTGAATCACCTGAACCCCGACCAGTACAATGGCGCAAGTCTGTTAGGATTGCGCGGCATTGTAGTAAAAAGCCACGGACGTGCTGATACATCCGCTTTCCAACATGCTATTGAGGAAGCGGTCCACGAGGTCGAACGGCAACTACCTAATAAAATATGTGACCGTTTGGAAGCCGTACTACTCGAGAGGCATTATTAGTCTTCATGTACAGTAAGATTCTAGGCACAGGCAGCTTTCTGCCTGCGCAAATCCGCACTAATGCGGATCTCGAAAAAATGGTAGAGACCAGTGATGAGTGGATCACTGCGCGTACCGGTATTAAAGAGCGCCGTATTGCTTCCGAGCAAGAGACGGTTGCAACCATGGGGTATCACGCAGCGTGCCAAGCCATTGATATGGCAGGTATCGACAAAAATGATATCGACCTGATCATTGTGGCAACCACCAGTGGTGAGAGTGCATTCCCTGCAGCGGCGTGTGATGTTCAGGCAAAGCTTGAGATTGCAGGCTGCCCAGCGTTTGATATCGCGGCGGCATGTTCTGGTTTCGTCTATGCGCTTAGCGTTGCGGATCAGTATGTGAAAACCGGCATGGCACGAAATGCGCTGGTGATTGGCGCAGATCGCCTTTCACACATGTGTGATCCGGAAGATCGCGGCACGATCATCCTGTTTGGTGATGGTGCGGGCGCGGTTGTTCTAGGTGCAAGCGAAGAGCCGGGTGTCATTTCTACCCACCTGCGTGCTGACGGCAAATTTGGCGAATTGCTCAACCTGAAATATCCAAAACGTGCCAAAGCACGCAATCAGGTTGAAGAAGAAGCGTGGCTGGAAATGGCCGGTAATGATGTTTTCAAGGTGGCGGTAACGCAACTGGCAAACATCGTGACTGAAACGCTGGATGAAAATCAGATGGACAAGTCAGAAATTGACTGGCTGGTTCCTCATCAGGCGAACTACCGCATCATCAAAGCAACAGCGAAGAAGCTGGCTATGTCGATGGATCAGGTAGTGATCACGCTTGACAGACATGGCAATACCTCAGCCGCTTCCGTACCGACTGCATTCGATGAAGCAGTGCGAGACGGACGCATTCAACGCGGCCAAACGGTATTGCTGGAAGCCTTCGGCGGTGGTTTCGCCTGGGGCTCTGCACTGATTAAGTTTTAATAAGGAAAAAACAATGTCTAACTTTGCTGTGGTATTTCCAGGCCAAGGTTCGCAAGCGGTAGGTATGCTGGCAGATCTGGGTGAGCAGTTCCCGATTGTTAAAGAAACCTTCGCTGAAGCGTCAGAGGTGCTGGGTTACGACCTGTGGGCACTGGTACAAAATGGTCCTGCTGAAGATCTCAACCAAACTAACCGCACCCAACCAGCACTGCTAACTGCCTCTGTGGCAATCTGGCGTGTATGGCAACAAGAAGGCGGTGCAATGCCTTCTGTGATGGCGGGTCACAGCCTGGGTGAATACTCTGCGCTGGTGTGTGCTGGCGTCATTGACTTCAAACAAGCGGTTAAGCTGGTAGAACTGCGCGGTGAACTGATGCAAGAAGCGGTTCCTGCGGGTGTAGGTGCAATGTCTGCCATCATCGGTCTGGACAACGACGCAATTGCAAAAGCATGTGAAGAAGCGGCGCAAGGCCAGGTAGTTTCACCTGTTAACTTTAACTCGCCAGGCCAGGTGGTTATTGCTGGTAATAAAGAAGCGGTTGAGCGTGCAAACGAGCTGTGTAAAGCAGCCGGTGCAAAACGTGCTCTGCCTCTGCCGGTATCAGTGCCTTCACACTGTGCACTGATGAAACCTGCTGCGGACAAACTGGCGGTAGCGCTGGAAGAAATCACTTTCTCTGCGCCATCTGTACCTGTGATCAACAATGCCGATGTTGCGACTGAAACTGATCCCGCTGCTATCAAAGATGCGCTGGTTCGCCAGCTTTACGGCCCGGTTCGCTGGACTGAAGGCTGTGAAAAAATGGCGAATGAAGGCGTTGAACTGCTGCTGGAAATGGGACCAGGTAAAGTACTGACCGGTCTGGCAAAGCGTATCGACAAGCGTCTGAACGCGGCAGCAGTAAACGACACAGCTTCTCTGGAAGCGGCAAAATAAATTCGGGATATGCAGCCATTTGCCTGGCTGCCTTTTAAAGGAAAAACACCATGAACCTGAACGGTAAAATAGCGCTGGTAACTGGTGCGAGCCGTGGTATCGGCCGCTCAATTGCTGAACTTTTGGCTGAACGCGGTGCAACCGTCGTAGGTACTGCCACTTCTGAGAGCGGTGCCGCAGCAATCAGTGAATATCTGGGCGAGAATGGCAAGGGTTACGCACTGAATGTAACGTCTGCTGAATCTGTTGAGGCAGTGCTGAAAGCAATCAAGGAAGAGTTTGGCGATATCGATATCCTGGTAAATAACGCAGGTATCACCCGCGATAACCTTCTTATGCGTATGAAAGATGAAGAGTGGCAGGATATCCTGGATACCAACCTGACTTCTATCTTCCGTATGTCGAAAGCTGTACTGCGCGCGATGATGAAAAAGCGCAATGGTCGCATCATCAACGTAGGTTCTGTAGTAGGTACTATGGGTAATGCTGGTCAGGCAAACTATGCAGCTGCAAAAGCAGGTGTTGTGGGCTTTACCAAATCTATGGCACGTGAAGTTGCATCGCGCGGTATTACTGTAAATACTGTTGCCCCAGGTTTCATCGAAACCGATATGACAAAAGCGCTGAACGATGATCAGCGTGCAGCGACACTGGCGCAGGTACCTGCCGGACGTTTGGGTCAACCACGTGAAATTGCAGCAACAGTCGCCTTCCTGGCTTCTGATGATGCAGCTTATATCACAGGTGAGACACTGCACGTTAACGGCGGCATGTACATGATTTAAACATTAAAGTTGCACCTCTAAATGATTCAGGTCAAAATCCGGTGGTTTATCAGCCAAATCGTGGTTTGACCAGCATTTCGGGTGTTGCAACTTCCACGTTATTGAATAAACTACTGCACATATCGCATCTGCGAATCTTGTAAGGACTAGTATTAATATGAGCAACATCGAAGAACGCGTAAAAAAAATCATCGTTGAGCAACTGGGCGTAGACGAAGCTGAAGTTAAAAACGAAGCATCTTTCGTTGACGATCTGGGTGCAGATTCTCTGGACACCGTTGAGCTGGTAATGGCTCTGGAAGAAGAGTTCGATACTGAGATCCCAGACGAAGAAGCAGAGAAGATTACTACTGTTCAAGCAGCTATCGACTACGTTGTTAGCGCGTCTGAGTAATCAGAACAAGATCCTACCAGGCGGTCACCTTGACCGCCTGAGTTTTTTCTAACACCCCGAAATTTCAAAGAATCACCTTTCTCCGGAGAAAATCATCGTGTCTAAGCGTCGTGTTGTTGTCACTGGCATGGGGATGTTATCACCTGTAGGTAACACCGTTGAATCATCTTGGAAAGCGTTGCTGGCAGGTCAAAGCGGCATTCAGCCAATCACGCATTTCGATACCACTGACTTCGCAACTAAGTTTGCTGGTCTGGTAAATGATTTCAACAGTGAAGATTACATCTCTAAAAAAGATGCCAAGAAAATGGATCTGTTCATCCAGTACGGCATCGCTGCAAGTGTGCAAGCACTTAAAGATTCTGGTCTGGAGATCACAGAAGAAAACGCAGAACGCATTGGCGTAGCCATCGGTTCTGGTATTGGTGGTCTTGGCCTGATTGAGTCGAACCATCGCGCGTACCTTGAAAAAGGCCCGCGTAAAATTAGCCCATTTTTTGTACCGTCGACCATCGTAAACATGATCGCCGGTCACGTATCGATTAACTACGGTTTGCGCGGTCCAAACATCGCGATTTCTACCGCATGTACCACTGGCCTTCACAACATTGGTCACGCAGCACGTATGATTGCATACGGCGACGCAGACGCAATGGTTGCAGGTGGTGCAGAAAAAGCATCTACCGAGCTGGGTATGGGCGGCTTTGCGGCAGCGAAAGCACTGTCTACCCGCAATGACGACCCACAAGCAGCATCTCGTCCTTGGGACAAAGACCGTGACGGTTTTGTGCTGGGTGACGGTGCGGGCGTAATGATCCTTGAAGAGTACGAGCACGCGAAAGCACGTGGCGCGAAAATCTACTGTGAGCTGGTTGGCTTCGGTATGAGTGGCGATGCTTACCACATGACCTCTCCAAGCGAAGACGGTTCAGGTGGCGCGCTGGCAATGAAAGCAGCAATCCGCGATGCTGGCATCAACCCTGAAGACATCGGTTACGTGAACGCACACGGTACCTCTACTCCTGCGGGTGACGTTGCGGAAACCAAAGGTATCCGTTTGGCACTGGGTGCTGCGGCTGATAAAGCCATGGTTTCTTCAACCAAGTCTATGACTGGCCACCTGTTGGGTGCGGCAGGCTCTGTAGAATCTATCATTACCGCGATGTCTCTGGTTGATCAGGCTGTACCGCCGACAATTAACCTGGACAACGTAGGTGAAGGTTGTGACCTTGACTACGTTCCGCATGAAGCACGTCAGGTGAAGATGGAGTACGCACTGTGTAACTCTTTCGGCTTTGGTGGTACCAACGGCTCACTGATCTTCAAAAAAATCTAAGCACTTTTCGTAGCTTAGTTTTTTGGCAAAGAAGTATTTTTGCTAGAATAGAGCGGCCCGGTAATTCGTTACCGGGCCGCTTTTTTATCCCGCGCTCAAGGAACGATCAGATGCTTTTGATAAACGGACAACCCGATGACAAACTGGCGGCGGCGGATCGTGGCTTCCAGTATGGCGACGGCATCTTTACTACCATGCTGGTTAGGCGCGGCGTAATCGATGCTTGGTCACGTCATCTTGAACGGATGAAAAACAATATCGCAGCGTTGCAGATTGAAGGCGTCGACTGGCAGCTCGCCGGGCAATGGGTGGAGCAGGTCGCTCGCTCTGTTCAATCCGAGCCTAACGCTGTGATGAAAGTCATCATCACTCGCGGTATTGGCGGGCGAGGGTATAGCCCCCAAGGATGTGTAAGTCCCACCGTCGTGGTTTCTTCTCATCTATTTCCGCCCCATTACCTTCAGTGGAAAGAGCAGGGGATCACGCTTGGACTTTTAAAGCAGCGTATAGGCTTGTCGCCTCTGGCAGGCTTAAAACACCTTAACCGTCTTGAGCAGGTGATATTGAAAAGCGAAGTCGAAACCCTGGGTGTAGACGACGGCATTGCTTGTGATATGAACGGTTACCTAGTTGAAACTTCCGCGTCCAACCTGTTCTGGCGCAAAGATCGCACCTTGTTTACGCCAGTACTGGATAATGCCGGCGTGGCAGGTACAATGCGCGCGCGCGTTATAGAAACCGCGAAATTACTGGGCTACAAAGTGATCGAATGTCGTGAGCAGGCATCAGTGATTGATGGGTCTGACGAAATATTCATTACCAACGCTGTGATGGGGTTGGTTCCGGTTCGACAATACCACAACAAAAATTACAACGATTTCGAGGCTTGCAGAGCCATTACCCTGAGGTTAACTGCGTGATTAAAAAACTTGCGCTTATTGTGTTGTTCTTATCACTTGCTGCAGCAGGCGCCGCTTATTGGGGTTTTACCCAGATTGAAGACTATGTAAACGATGATATCGCTATTCAAGAGCGTACACTGGTCACCGTCCCTGAAGGTGCGAATTATCACTCCCTGACACGCCAATTGGTCTCCGACGGCGTGATTGAACCTTCTCAATGGGCGAGATGGGCGGCGAAAACCCACCCTGAACTTACCCGATTGAAAGCGGGAACGTTTGAGGTGGAGCCCGGTATGACGCTTGCCGGTTTGTTTGCACTTATCCGCGAAGGCAAAGAGCATCAGTTTGCGATTACGTTTGTGGAAGGCAGTACGTTTAAAGAGTGGCGTGATCAGCTGGCAGAAACGGACAACCTCAAGCACGAAACAGCGGGTCTGACTGAAGCGCAAATCGCCAAGAAACTTGGCCTGGATAATGAAAAGCTGGAAGGTTTACTGCTCCCTGAAACCTACCACTATGTAGCGGGTGAAAGTGACCTGTCAATCCTCAAACGTGCATCCAGACAACTTCAGGCGTCATTGAATCAGGCATGGGAAAGCCGTGACCAGTCACTGCCGATTGATTCCCCTTATGAGCTGTTGACGCTGGCCTCCATCATCGAAAAAGAAACGGCCGTAGACAAAGAGCGTACAAAAGTGGCGTCGGTATTTGTAAACCGACTCAATAAAGGTATGCGACTGCAGACAGATCCAACCGTGATTTACGGCATGGGTGACAATTACGACGGGAATATCCGCAAGAAAGATTTGCGCACACCGACACCGTACAACACCTATGTTATCTTTGGTTTGCCACCAACGCCGATTGCGATGCCGGGTAAAGCATCCATTCTGGCCGCCGCACAACCTTCCGACACGCCATATTTCTATTTTGTGGCTGATGGATTGGGCGGACACACATTTTCTAAGACACTGGCGGAGCATAACCGTGCAGTGAGACAGTATCTCAAAGTATTAAGAAGCCAATGAATAACGGAAAATTTATCGTCGTAGAAGGCTTGGAGGGCGCGGGTAAAACCACGGCCATTCAAAACGTGATTGCAACGCTGAAAGCACATGGCATTGAGTATATTGAAACTACCCGTGAGCCGGGTGGTACGCCATTGGCAGAACAAATGCGTGCACTGGTCAAAGAAGGTCATCCAGACGAGCCTTTGACAGACATGGCTGAACTGCTGTTGCTATACGCTGCGCGTATCCAGTTGGTGGACAATGTGATTAAACCTGCACTGGCGAAAGGTGCGTATGTGGTTGGTGATCGCCATGATATGTCTTCACAGGCTTATCAGGGCGGTGGCCGCGGTTTCGATAAAGAACTGATGCAAAACCTGCGTGATACCGTGCTGGGGGATTTTCATCCTGATTTCACCCTGTACCTGGACCTTGACCCGGCAATTGGCCTAGAACGTGCCCGTGCCCGTGGCGAGCTGGATCGCATTGAGCAGATGAAGCTGGATTTCTTCCACCGTACCCGCGCCCGTTATCTGGAATTGGCGCATGCGAACGATAACATTGTGATCATCGATGCATCCCAGACCATTGAGCAGGTTTCAGCAGACATTCGCACAGCGTTGGAAAACTGGTTGAACCATGCAGGCTAAGTTGTATCCCTGGCACGCTGATATCTGGCAAAACTGGCAGCAATTGCTGGGGCAGGAGCGTCTGCACCACGCCATTTTGCTCAGCGCGCCAAAAGGAAGCGGTAAGCTGGAACTTGCTGCCATGCTGGCGAAAACCATCCTTTGCAAGAATGGTATTACTGAGCCTTGTGGTATGTGTCACAGCTGCCAGCTATTCGATGCAGACACCCATCCTGACTTTCACTGGCTTAAGCCTGAAGCGGAGGGTAAACAGTTAGGCGTCGATGCGGTTCGTGCCGGTAACCAATATGCGTGGGAAACCTCCCAGCTGGGTGGTCAGCGCGTCATTCTGATCCAGAATGCGGATCGCATGGGCGAAGCGGCGGCAAACGCCTTGCTGAAAACCCTTGAAGAGCCGCCTGCGAACTGTCACTTCATTTTGCTTTCCCGCTCCATGGATACCATGTTGCCCACAGTGGTCAGCCGCTGTAACAAATGGAAACCGCGGTTACCGGAAGAGAGTGTGGTGAAGCGCTGGGTAGAAAGCGATCTGTTTGAAACGGTGCCACTGCAAGTGCTGCGAATTAACCGTGGCGCACCTCTGGCGGCGAAGGATTTTATTGAGCACGGCGGTGTTGGTAAACACGAAGCGCTCATTGAAGCTTTCATGCAGTTTGTCACAAAGCGACAAGGCTTGTTCAACCTGACTGAGCTGGTGGTTAAAGCCGAGCAAGAAGGTTTGCAGTGGCTGAGCTTTCTGCTGCTGGATGTACTCAAAGTACAACAAGGTTCCCAAGAGGCGATAGTCCACTGCGACTCTATGGACGCAGTCAACCAGCTGGCCAAAACCCTGCCACAATCCGTTGTGATGAACCAGTTGATGGCACTGAACCGAATGAAAGCAGAGCTGGCGCGTCATACCGGCCTTAACAGCGAATTGCTGATCAGTCGCTGGTTGACTGATTTCACCCCTCAGGCATAAAACATCAATGGGCGGGGAGGTGAGCCTTCCCGCTTCATCTATCGTATAATCACCCGCTTTAGAAAAACTGAACTGGAGAAAGTGACGTGCTAGTCGACTCGCATTGCCACCTCGACAAACTAAATTATGATGATTTGCACACGGATGTCGCTGCAGTGGTAGACAATGCCAAGCAGCGTGGTGTGGATTATCTGCTGTCTGTAGGTGTGACACTCAAAAGCTTCCCTAACATGATGGAGTTGATTCGCCCGTTTGATAACGTTTTCGCCTCCTGTGGTGTGCACCCGCTCGATATCGAGGAAGGGTTTGATTACGACACCCTGAAAAAGTTGGCATCGGACGACCGCGTAGTTGCAATCGGGGAAACCGGTCTGGATTATCATTACCAGCCGGAGCTAGCGGAAAAACAAAAGGATGCGTTCCGTCAGCATATCCGTTTGGCCGTGGAGTTGAACAAACCGCTGATCATTCACACCCGTATGGCGCGTGAAGACACCCTGCAAATCCTGCGCGAAGAGAATGCGCAGAAAGTGGGTGGTGTGCTGCATTGCTTTACCGAAAGTTTTGAGATGGCAGAAGCGGCTATTGAACTGGGGTTCTACATCTCTATATCAGGCATTGTCACGTTCAACAAAGCCTCTGAGCTGAAAGACGTGGTTCGCCGCTTGCCGCTTGAAAAGCTATTGGTAGAAACAGATTCACCTTATCTGGCGCCGGTTCCATTCCGTGGAAAAGAGAACCAACCAGCCTATGTTCGCGAAGTTGCTGACTATGTGGGTTTGCTGAAAGGTGTTTCAGGCGAGGAAGTGGCAAAAGTCACGACTGAAAACTTCTTTAATCTTTTCTCCCACGCCAAACAGCGATAGTTGAAAATGATTAACTAAATGAAGCCGGGGATTTCCCCGGCTTTTTGCTGTTAGTTGGGTAAGTTTGTAACATTGAAACGAGTAATGTCGCCGCTGGTAAACTGGTACATAAACTGCTGCAACTCCTCTAAGGTTAAGTCTTTCAGCATGTCTTGCTGGGCGTCAATGTTAAGTAAATCGGAACGGAACAACGCATCGTTAAAAAGCAACTGTGTCCGTATTTTTGGCTTATTGGCATTTATCTTCAGCGTAGCGGGTTTGCTCAAGGGTCATTTGCGCTCTTACTTGCTCATACGCTCTCTTATTGAAAGTAGCGTTTTGATAGGAGTGGTGGATGACAGACAACAATATCGGCAAAGCATTTGCGGGTGATTCACCGGCGAAGTAGTGCAGGTTTTCCTCAACATGCGGCTGTACATAGACTTGTTTAGCAGACATCAGACGTTTTAGCTCTTCGTTTGTCAGGCCCGCCAAACCAGTTGACAGGTAGGTAGCCGGAAGCATTCGGGCAGCGGCGCGCAATGCAGGCGGCAATGAAGCCAGTCCACCTTGAGACCCTGAATAGACATAAACGCTATCTTCGCTGTCAGGCAAGGTATGGAGATAAAGCGTGACACCGTTACTGAGCTTCCATTCAGTGATGTTCTCTTCCACCTCAACGATAGACACTATTTCGTTCGCCAGACTGAACAGGATCAGGGAGATTTTTAATGTCTTCGGACAATGCAATTTCTTGCCCGTGTTACAAATGAGGTTTCAATGTAATTGAGGTTACGTATTCATTCCCAGTGTGACAAAGTTGCTGCGATCCAAACTGCTTTGCCATGTAACTAATTGAAATCTATAGATAAGAAACCAAGATCTTAGTGTGGAAATCACAGATACAATCAGTTAATTGTAATCTTATTTCGTTACATAAAAAAACAAAGCGACGGGATTTTTGAGGATGGGTGAAAATCATGCTGATAATTGTGTTATTTAAATTTAATTCAATCAAAACAGATGGTTATGAAGTATCACAAATGCAATATAGCGGTAATTGTGTGTGATCTATATTTAGTTTCTGATCACTTAACCGCTGTTACGTAGTGTCGGTAAAGAAGCAGTTTTATATTACTCAGCGAATTACATAGTTACGGGGTTGTCGAGAGCTCACACTTGAATTGAGTATCAGGACAACTCGACATTAATCAGGAGCGTTTTTATGTTTAAAAACCTGTTTGCAAATATGCAAAAAGTCGGTAAGGCGCTGATGCTTCCAGTATCAGTAATGCCAGTAGCCGGTATTTTGCTGGGTGTTGGTGCTGCGGATTTCTCATGGCTGCCAAGTATTGTTTCAACCATTATGATGAACGCGGGTGACGCGGTATTCGGTCATATGGGTCTGCTGTTTGCTGTTGGTGTAGCGCTGGGCTTCACAAACAACGACGGTGTTGCAGGTCTGGCTGCTATCGTTGGTTACTACATCATGACCAACACCCTGAAAGTAATGGCGGGTGTATACGGTCTTGAAGGTATCGAAACTGGCGTACTGGGCGGTATTCTGGCGGGTGGTGTTGCTGCATGGGCATTCAACCGTTTCTTCCGTATCCAACTGCCTGACTACCTAGGCTTCTTCGCAGGTAAGCGTTCTGTGCCAATTATCACCGGCTTCCTGAGCATCGGTCTGGCAATTGCACTGTCTGTTATCTGGCCACCAATCGGTTCTGCAATCGCAGCATTCTCTGAGTGGGCATCTGTACAGAACCCAGAAGTTGCATTCGGTATCTACGGTCTGGTTGAACGTTCACTGATCCCATTCGGTCTGCACCACATTTGGAACGCACCATTCTTCTACGAAGCGGGTCAATGTGTAACACCAGCAGGTGAAGCACGTACCGGTATCCTGACTTGTTACATGGTTGCTGACGAAGCTTCTCGCGCAGCAGGTAACGGTTTCGGTCAGCTGGCTGGTGGCTTCATGTTCAAGATGTTCGGTCTGCCAGCAGCTGCAATCGCAATGTGGCACACTGCTAAACCAGAAAACCGCGCGAAAGTGGGTGGTATCATGGTTTCTGCAGCACTGACTTCATTCCTGACAGGTATTACTGAGCCAATCGAATTCGCATTCCTGTTCGTTGCTCCAGTACTGTACGCAATCCACGCTGTTCTGGCGGGTACTGCATACGTTCTGGTTAACATGCTGGGTATGGTTCACGGCACCTCTTTCTCACACGGTCTGATTGACTTTGTGGTGCTGTCTGCGAACTCTCAGAAACTGTGGCTGTTCCCAATCCTGGGTCTGATTTACGCAGCGTTCTACTACATCATCTTCCGCGTAGCTATCGTTAAGCTGGACCTGAAAACTCCAGGTCGTGAAGACGAAGACGAAAGCGCAGCAGCGGTTGGTGGCGAGTCTGAGATGGCGAAAGAGCTGGTTATGGCATTCGGTGGTAAAGAGAACATCACTAACCTGGATGCATGTATCACTCGTCTGCGTGTTGCGGTAGCAAGCGTTGATAAAGTTAACCAAGACCAACTGAAGAAACTGGGTGCAGCAGGTGTTGTTGTTGCAGGCGGTGGTGTTCAGGCAATCTTCGGTACCAAGTCTGACAACCTGAAATCAGACATGGACGAGTGGATCCGCAATAACTAATAGCAGCAATGTTCCCCCGCATTGTTGAACCCCAAAGGAGAGCTTAGGCTCTCCTTTTTCTTTTCCAGACACCAAACGCTTGGGCTGTCATAGCCCCAGCTTTCGCTTTTCACTATTCAATTCCTTCTCCCTTAACACCCACGATTTCTGCCAAGTGGAACAGTCCTAACGCGTTATTGCCTACTTAAGTGTTGAGCAAAGTCGGTACCGGCCTTCAAATGCTGTTAGACGACGATATCGCGATAGCCTGGTTTGAAACTATGTATATACCTAAACGACTTGAATTCTGCATCTTCAGGTCGTTTAGGTATAAAAGGGGAAGGACGTAGGGCGATGTTTTAACGCATGGCAGGTGGGGTATAGGGGAGCTAAAAAAAGCCCACCGAGGTGGGCTAGATCATGTAAGGATTCATTCAGTAATGCAGCTACAGCGCGACAAAAAACAGCATCAATATCGGAACCAGCAAGCTCAGGATAAAGCCGCTTACAATGGCGATAGGAACGCATTTCACACCGCCGGTGGTCTGGATAATAGGGAGGGTGAAATCCATGGCGGTAGCGCCGCCGTAACCGATTGCAGTGAGCGGATAACGCGCTATCAACAATGGGATAAGAATGATGGCGACCAGCTCTCTTGCCAATTCGAGCAGGAATGATGCGCCGCCATATATAGGCCCCAGCGAGTCTCCCATCAAAATTCCGGCGAGCGAGTACCAGCCAAAACCGGATGCCATTGCCAAACCGTAGTTATAGGGCAAATCAAGCAACCAGGCAGCGAGCAGTCCGCCCAGCCAGGAAGTCAGGATAATCACCAAAGCAATACTCATGCCTTTCTTGTTGATGATGATCTGCTTCAGGCTCATGCCGCTGTTGCGCAACTGAATACCAATCAAAAACAGTAACACCAGCAAAATAGCTTCACTGGCCGGGTCTACCCAGTTCAGGCCAATAGGGAGTATCAAACCAAGAATAAGGCCGCCTGCCACAACAAAAACCAGTTTTACCGACTCCATAATCATGTGGGAAAGCGGTACTTCCCGTTTATGTTGTTTGGTTTCCGTCCTCATCACTTTATCAAGCAGCGGAAGCGCAAGCAGATTGGCAACGCCAATGCAGAGAAAGAAGGTGACGGCCAACAAAAGGATTTGGTTCAAGTTGTTGAAAAGGTCGTCTAATCCGGCAAGGCTAAGCCCCATCAAGCCGAGAATGATGAAAACTAAGCGGGAAGTAGAAGTGTTGATTTTTTCCAGCAGATTGGCATTTTTTATCGTGATGAGATAACCAAACACCAAGGGGAGGAAAATGTACAGCATGCCGGGGAGCATCACGCTAAGACCTTATTGATTAAAAGAAAATTGTGATGAGATTAACAGCCACAATTCAATCAGGTCAATCGATGCGCCCCGTCAAATCGTCAAAAACCGCAATTATTCACTATGTTAGTCAATTGAGAGCGGAAGTCTTTTTCGTTAAGGTTTGACAGTTCGTAGAGTGCTTCTGCTCCTGCCAAGGTGATTTCAACCTCATGATCAGCAATATCTTCGTCATTTGCACGAAACAGGAGGAGATGATTTGCCATTTTCGCAATATCTAAATATGTGATGTCATCCTCGGCTTTCCGTATGCGACGATTTACTGACACCTCAACAAAGTCGATGTCAAAATCCCAACTCTTTAGAATAAAACGGCTGGCTTCTTTACTTACGGAATAGAAAACATGGCTGGCAATCTCAAAATCAAGGTAATTGCCTTCATCGGTATAGGCTTGGTATGCCTTTACGGCACTGTAAATACCGATATCTGCCAGTAAGCCTATCAATAGCGACTTTTCAACTTCCAAATGCGTATTTTCGTCATCATAACTACGCACCTTTTGACACAGCAGCGCCATCGTCGAACCAAACTCTCGCGATGCCAGTGCACTTTTACGAAGCAATTCATTGCATTCAGCAGTAAAGGGAGAGGTGGTTTTCAGCGTTTGAATAGCGTGCGCTGTGGCTAACGCCAGTACACGTTTCATACCCAGACGGGATACTGCCATTGAAATGTCATGGCAGGGTCGCTGGTTACGGGGGCTGAATACGGCTGAGTTGGCTGAGCGAATGACTGATGCGGTTAGCGTTGCATCATCTAGCAACAAGGTCGCGACATTCCGAATGGTGGTATTGGGATCGTTGCACATACGCTGGAGTGAGATGACAACGTCTGGGATTGGAGGGAGCTCCAACGTACCGTCTTTCACAGAGCGATAAACGCGTTGGAAGAAGTCAGTTTCTATTGCTTTTAGGTATTTTTCGCGGTTGGGAGAGACCCAGAATAACGATAGGTGATCCATCTTTTTAGACTCAAAAGAATGCTTCCCGAATAGTAAACGTCGCACGCCTCAAAAGAAATACATCTGTTGTCAAATTTGAACAAAAAGCAATTTGAATTTTACTGCCTAGACATCCAGTCACCACCTTAGGTGACAATATTATTAATAGATAAAAAGCAAGTTGCTGTCCCTTTGAGTTTTATTTTTTGAAGTAGCATAACGTTTAATCGGAAACTTCGGTGCAAAAAAAGGCATCAAAATGCGAGTGCCATGGTGCATTTAACAGGCTGTAAACATAAAAATTACATCAATTATTCGTGACGGCTGTTGCAAAATAGCGACAATATTTTGGCGGTAGTGATCTAGTGCATGGTTTTCTGTGCCTTAATCGGTCATCATTATTTTGCGTTGAGAAATTACACTTTTTAAACCGATATTTTGGTTTAGTTTTGGGGAGAAAGGAGGCTTAAGTGTTGGAAGTTAAAAGTGGTTTTGTGGATTATCTGTCTCAATTTGGCGAGATGGAAAAACGCTCCATGTTTGGCGGCACAGGCTTTTTTGTTAGCGGCGCAATGTTTGCCCTTATCAAAGAAGATCGTATCTACCTTCGTGGTGGAGCGGAATTGACCCCTAAACTGTTGGACAAACAGTGCAAAAAGTATGTACACGTCAAGAAAAGTTCGACGGCTATCGTCAATTACTATGACATCACCGACCTTTATGAAGGGGAGGATAAGTCGCTAGGTGACATGGTAAAAAAGTCCGTAGACACGTCTGTAGCGGAGAAGGAATATCGCGATTCCAAACTCAACAAACGTCTGCGCGATTTACCCAACTTGCGTTTGACCATTGAACGCATGCTCAAAAAAGCCGGTGTTGAAGACGTGGACACATTCTTTTCGATGAGCCCGGAAGAACTCTTCCGTAAAGTGCAGGAAGCACATGGCTATGATGTTGACGTGAAACTGCTATGGATGTTTGCAGGTGCGCAAAACGGTACGCATTGGACATTGCTGAGCGAAGAAACTAAACAGCAACTGCTTCGCGCAATTTAATTACCCTTTTTAAAACAGAAAGCCGCTGCTCTCAGCGGCTTTTTTTGTTTTCTGACATGGCCAGCTTAGCAATGATGGGATCGGGTGGTCACTCAAGATTTCTATAAAGTGTAACGACAGAGAATTATTGTTAAAGTCAGTAAATTATCTGAAAACTGTCGAAGCGTCATGAAACTGCCTCAACTTTCTTCCTCTTTGCTTGCCGGGCTTCACTGCTTTTCCGTGGTGGCTGAAACCATGAGTTTCACCCGTGCCGCGCAGGAACTCCACCTCACCCAAAGTGCGGTTTCCCACCGGATTAAAAAGCTGGAACAACGGCTGGATGTTTCACTCTTTGTCCGTCGTCCCCGCCATCTTTCGCTGACCAATGAAGGGGAGCAACTGAAGCTGGTGGTGACGGAGCAGTTTTCAGCGATAAGCATGAAGTTGCAAGAAATTAACCGAGCTAAGCCTTCGGGTGATTTTATTGTTTCAGCCCCGCCAACCTTTGCCCAAAAATGGTTGGTTCCCCGTTTGCACGCTTTCACCGAGCGCTTTCCGGATATTACCTTTCATCTAAGAACCCGCAACGACCTGATTGATTTCAAAGCGGAAGCGTTCGACTGTGCCATTTACTTTGGCCATGGGCGGTACACAGGGCTTGTCAGCCAGCACCTGATGGACGATGCCATCGTCCCGGTTTGTAGCCCAAGGTATGCCGAGCGCCATGGTCTTTTCGACCAACCTGAAAAGCTCGCCCAATGCCAGCTCCTGCATGATGCCGCCCCTTGGGCCAGCGCCAGCTTGAGCGACGAATGGTCATATTGGGCGAACACCAATGGCATCACTTTAAATGGCACCAATCACAGCTTTGATCGGGCAGATCTCGCATTGGAGGCGGCCTGTGGTGAAATGGGTGTTGCTATTGGCCGGATGGCCTACATTCAGGATTATCTGAGTACGGGTCGTCTGGTTGCGCCGGTAGATTTACCCGTTAAATCGCCATTTAGCTTCTATCTGGTTTATCGCGAAGAACATCAGGGCAATGCCAAAATTCTCGCTTTCAGGCACTGGCTGCAAAACCAATTGGATGAAAAATGATAGAACGGCCTAGCCTTTTTCAATCATTTATCATTTACATCACAAAATAAGGGTACAATCGTAACCGTTTTAATCGCCGATTGGCAGGAAAGCCAAGGGATCCGGTGATAAAGGAAATGTCTGGGAAGTAAAACGGATGGCGAAAAATACTAAAGAGGGCGCGCTGCAAACAGAGGCGCTGGTCTATCAATCGATTATTGAGATCTTCTTTCAAGACGGCTGGGATGCCGTTACTTATGGAGCCATAGCCAAATATACCGGTTTGAGCCGCAGTGGAATTCAGCGGGTGGTTCCAAGTAAAGATTCGATGGTGGATGCGTTTCAGGGGCAAGTCCTTGACTATGTGAGCGGCCTCATTGATGCGAGTAGTCCTGAAACAATCAAAGCCTCTTGGCTGGCAGGGCTGGAGCAGGAAAAGTTTGCCCATTGCGTGCGTTTTTTGTTGGGGTCAGTCTATATGGAAACCCAGGCAAAAAACAAAATTGGCAATGGCGTAGAAATCCTGATCGACAAATACGGCGAAAAGGTCATTATCGAATTGATCGGGCTTTCGGCACTGAGTTTACTGGGTGTGGAAACCGGAAAGAAGAAAGGCCTCGATTGAGGCCTTTTTTACACTAATTGCTTTTTTATCAGTATTTGAAGCGGGTAGTGAACATGAACTGGTCGCCGTACACGTCGTTGAAACGCATTTGTGAACCGATAGAGAACAGTTCTGTTGCGTGGAAGCGGGCGTATACCGAACCGAAAATGTCCTCGTCATCTTGGATAGACAAATGGCCAATCTCGCCACCTACTTCCAGTTGTGGGCTCAACCACTGACGCAGACCCAGATTAACTTCAACACCAAATTCGGTGTCATGGTTGAAACGGCCACGTTGTTTCACAGTACGCATACCCAGCTCGCCGTATACGTCTGCCCAGTTGTTTACTGGCGCATGGAAGCCGATTGCGGTTGAAACGTCGTAATCAGATTCAAATTCAGTGTCAATCTCTGCACGAATGTGAGCATTTGGGTGGATAGAGGTGCTGAAACCCACACCGTAAGTCACAGGGCTGACACCCACGCGAGCCTCAAAATAGTCGTAGCCGAAGTTGCTCATGGTTGGATCGTTCGCAAGGCTTGCAGCCGAAAAAGCAGACGAAGATACCGCCGCGATAATAATACCGGCAATCTTTGATTTGCGCATGAAAGGTCTCGTGAAGAATAAAAAGTGTGACTGGTATTCTAATAGAAGTGGCTTTTGTGAAACAACAGCATAGCGGCTTAAATATGCAGCTATGCTGTCAAAATTAGGCAAAAATTCGCCAATTAGTGAGCACTATCTGTTTAACGATTCTGACAATAGGGCTTGGCACTAATTATCTGAATAGTTTAGACGGTTATCACTGATCGCTTTCAGGATGCGTTCAGCATCCAGCACACTGATCCAGGGCATCAGATTTGGGTCTTGTTGGATAACAAAAGTGCTCAATTGATCAATGACCACGTTTCTCAACGCATCCCCCTGCCAAGGCTTCGCAATATAGTAATCCAGGCTGGAGTGATTCACTGCCTGAATGGTCTCTTCAAGGCCAGCCTGACCGGTCAACAGCAGTTTTCTTGCCGCTGCAGTAGCCGGTGACTGGCTGAGTTCGATAAGAAAATCGACCCCCAGATCTTCCGGCATAATATGGTCACAGAGGATCAGTGCCAGTTGCAGTTCATCGGCGTTGGCTTCTGCCAGGATTTCTCTCGCTTCTGCGACGGACTCTGCTGCTTCAATCACGAAATGTTCTTCCAGTTCTGCCAGATCATTGACCACGCTGTCCAGAACGTCGCGTTCATCATCCACGCACAAAATCAGGTACTTGTTCATTGTTCCTCCATTAATGGCGTGATTATTTGGGTGTAAGGTAGGGTCACTGTCATTGCCGTAAACTCACCGGGTGACGAACTGACAGAGATGGTTCCGCCGTGATGCTCAACGATTTGTCGGCAAACTGACAGGCCAATTCCCAGGCCAAAATGGCCTTCCCGTTTGGTGGTGTAATTTAATTCGAAAATCTTATTCTTGATGGATTCAGGAATACCTGAGCCGTTATCCCGCACCGTCACTTTTACTGCCTTCCTGCTGCGAAAAACGGTTTCGCGGGTGGTTACATGAATTTCACCGTTTTGGCTTATAGCGTCCAGCGCGTTGGAGATAAGGTTTGTCCATACCTGTTGCAGCGCGATGGGTTTGCAGCGGATTGGCCTGAGGTCCCCATAATCTTTGACCAGCTTGATACGTTTTAGCTGGTTCTCAAACATGATCAGGGTGTCTTCAATGCCTTCATGAATATCCACCTCGTGCATGGTTTCATCATCCTGTCGGGCATAGGTTTTGAGGCTCTTTACCATGTCGGCAATCCGCTGGGCGCAGACGTTGGTTGAACGAAGCAAACTCCCTGCCTGTTGGAACATATCCCATTGGTTGAGGGTGTTATGAAATTCACTCCCCAACTGTTTGTTCCATCGTTGGATTTCCGCCCCGTCAATTAGCCCCATGTTGACCGCTTTACGCGCCAGGTTGCGGTTGCCAATCATGGGTTCAATTTCTTTCGCCATTTTACGTGCATCGGCGGTAGAAACCGGACGGGAGAGCAGGGCATTGGCCATGATTTGGTTTGCCTTGTCCCTTGCATCATCCGCGAGTTCGACATTGATCAGGGTGCCGATATTGTCTTTCAGCGTATCGCTGTTGCGCAAAATGGCAGACACGGGATTGTTCAGCTCATGGGCAACCCCGGCCACTAGCTGACCAAGCATGGCCATTTTCTCTTTTTCCATCAGCTGTTTGTGCGCCTGCTCGAGCGAGAGCAACGTCTGCTGGAGTTTGACTTCCGTATTGATGCTTCGCTTGAGGCGACGGTTGAAGTGTCTCAGTAGGTAACTGGAAAACAGCGGTAGCAGGTCGTTGCGCGCACGCATTACCTCAGAAAAGAGGGAGCGGTTGAGCTTTAACACCCGGGTGGGTTTTAGTGTAATGCCAGTAGAAAACGAGACATCCCCCGTCACAAATGACATGCCCCCAATCAAGCTGCCTTGCCCTAATCTCGCCACTTCATGTGCGGCACCGGTTTCATCGCGTTTTATCAGCGCAACTTCACCTTCAACCACAAACCACAGGAAGGTATTGGGTTTGCCTTCATGGGTCAGGATATGGTTTTCGCTGTAAGTGCGGTTGACGTGATGGTCATTGTTCGCGCCAAAAAAGTCATCAATGCCATCAATCAGTTCTTTGGCAAGGTCTTCGTCCGATACGCCCAAGGAAGATTCGATAAAGCCGTGCCGGTATTTCGCCAGCTTGTTTTCGATGTGGGCATCGAGCAGCCTTTTTTGGTCAAGCATATAGCAATACTTGAGCAGGTCGTCGTTGCAAAAGGTGAGGACATATTGTGTCAGCTCTTTCTTTGCAATGGTGATCAGTTCGTTGTCTGCCCAAGGCTTTGTCATGCAGTAGTTGAGACGGCCTTCGTTCACTGCCTGCATGATTTTTTCCAGATCCGGCTGGTCATTCATCAAAACAGTGCGTGCACCGTGGGACGCAGGGTGGTTATCAATGTTGATTAGAAGGTTAATGCCTTCATCTTCACCAAGGGTGTGGTCGCAGATAAACAGAGCCACGCGACGATCGGCCGCCTGAAGCGATTCAAGAATTTCATTTGCAGCGCCTGCGCTGGTGGCGCAAATAATGTCAAACAGCTCGTTGAAACGCGAAAGCTCGCGTTCAATTTGGGCTAAAACAGAAGGGTCGTCGTCCAGACAAAGGATGACTCGCTGGTTCATGTTGATACCGTATGTCCGTATTTTGTGAGAGTGTATCTTTTTGGGCGTCTTCAAGCTGAGAAGAACGCTGCAAACTGGTACATAACTTTCTGAAACCTCAACTTCCCATGGGGTTATGTGGCCGTTTGGTTTACACTTTTTGCGAACTAAAGCCGGATGCTACGGAGTAAAAATGATATTTGGAAAATATGCGGCTATTGCGGGTGCAGTAGCGATTGGGGCGATTTGGCCATTTGCTACGGGACAAATTGGACAATCCCTGTACGAGCAAGAAATTGAGAGCATGAAGTCTCCGTACTTGACCGTCGAAACTGAGTCCTATGACCGTGGGTATTTGTCGTCTGACGTGGTAACGCGCTTATCCCTGACCGGCGAAATGAAAGCGTTGTATGAAAGTGAAGGCTTGCCAAGCAGCTACACCATTCTCAGTCATGTCGAGCATGGTCTGTTGGGTGTTAGCTCAATCTCAACATTGGGTATGACACCCGAACTGACATCATTGACTGAAAAACTCTGGCAGGGTGATGAGTCACCTCTGACAATCGTTAGCGAAACCTCTCTATTTGGTGATACGCAGCTAGATGTCACTGTCCGCGCGATGGATGGGGACAATGAAGATTTCAAAATCACCAGTTCACCGGCCAATATTTCAGGCACTGTTGATAAAGACCGCAACATTGTGTTTGAAATGGAAATGCCCAACCTGACCATAGTCTCACCAGAAGATGAAACACTGTCGTTCAATGAAATCACTGGCAGTGGTCAAGGTAAAATGGTCGATGAAATGTGGGTAGGTGTCCAGCAATTCAACATTTCAAAGAGCGCTTTTACCATTGATGGCGAAACCATTGATATCGCCAACCTTGGTGTGAATGCAAAAAATGTGGTTGTCACCACTGACGGCAGTGATGTGGCGACCGCCACTAAAGATGCACTGCGCATAGACAGTATCAACACACTCTCTTTCCAGGAAATAGATGTTCCTAACATCCTGTCTCTGCAGAATTTCAAATTTGGCATGAATTTGTTGAAGCTTGACTACCAATCCCTGATTACATTGGCGACCATGTCTGATGCAATGGGAGAGGAGCCAAGCGAAGAAGACGTCAACAAGCTGGTTACCGTGCTGGACACTCTGGTGGAGAAAGGCCTGACGTTCGAAATCCTGCCACTGGAAATGGACACACCGGAAGGTAATGTTAATGCCAGATTTGACCTGACTATCGAGCCAGGTTTAGGCAGTGTTACCCAGAACATTACTTTGCTGACCAGTAAGTTGAAAGGCAACTTGTTTGTGAATGTGCCTGCTGCGTATGTGAATGGTGTACCAGAGATTTCCGCGTCTATTGCAAACCTTGAGCCTTATGGTTTTATCAGCGAAACCGCCGATGGAATGACGCTCACAGCGAAAATTGAAGGCGATCAGGCTGTTTCGCCGAGTGGCCAGCGTGTACCGATTGGTCTGCTGATGATGATGTTCATGTAACACCCTCTATAAAAACTGAGCCAGTACATAGATGTACTGGCTTTTTTATGGGTTTTTGCAAATTTCCGTCGCATCGCTCTTTCATTTGTGACAAAGCGTAAAATTACTTTCATCTTGGCTAGTATTTTTATCATCTTGGACGAAACTGTAGTTGTTAAGCACAGAGATTTATTCCCTGTTCTATAAAAATGTCTCATAACCAGGGGGATGCATGGAGTCGATAAAAGTCAAAGATTACATGAACAAACGACCTGTCACGTTTAAAGTTTCCATGCCGCTATCGATCGCCATGGGAAAAATGTTGAATGCGCAGCAAACAGGCGGTCCTGTTGTCGATGACAACAACCACGTCGTGGGTTTTTTATCTGAACAAGACCTTATTCATAAACTGCTTCGTGTAGGTTATTACTGTCAGGACAGTGACAACGTTGCGGACTGTATGCGAGGCGACGTAAAAACAGTGAGTCCGGATGAAAGCGTGATTAAGCTGGCTGAAGAGATGCTTCCTGCCAAACCGAAGGTTTACCCTGTGGTGGATGAAGACGACAGACTGATCGGTGTCATTTCTCGGCGCGACATCTTACGGGCAATCGCGACCCAAATTGACGACTGCTTCCATCATCAGGTTTAGTCCTTCAAATAATTTGAATAACTTGTATCAAAGAAGGTGCTTGTAGCACCTTTTTTTTGTGACAAGATAAACGGCCATTTTAGGCCATTGTTCCATCATTGATTGGCGTGGAATGAGTGGGGTAAGCCGCAGGCGCCAATCAGTTTCAGGGATGTACAATCAGGGAAGGCTATGCCAGGTCAGCAGCAAGCGAAATTTCTCACCGGCTCAATCATGCGCCACATTACCATTATGTCCACATCCGGTGCAGTCGGCCTCATGGCACTTTTTCTTGTCGATCTGGCAGACATGTTTTTTATCAGCTTACTGGGTCAGGTCGAGTTGGCGGCAGCGGTTGGTTTTGCGGGAACCATTGTCTTTTTTTCCACGTCCGTGTCGATTGGTACCTCGATTGCCATGGGCGCCTTGGTCAGTCGCGCATTGGGCGCGGGTGACAAAGATCAGGCCAGGCGGATGACCGCCAGTGTGATGATTTTTTCTGCCTTGGTCAGCATTGTTACTGTTGCTGTGATATTGCTGTTTCTTACGCCGATCCTTTCCCTGATAGGTGCGACCGGTGAAGCCGCCGAAAAGGCAGCGGACTTTCTGCATATCTTGTTACCCGGTGCTCCCCTTATGGCAATGGGGATGGCGGGTGGTGCGGCACTTCGCGGAGTAGGGGATGCCAAGCGTTCAATGTCAGCGACCTTAGCCGCAGGCGCAGTTAACGCCATTTTGGATCCTATCTTTATTTTCGGTCTTTCGATGGGGGTTGAAGGTGCTGCAACCGCGTCTTTGATTTCCCGTTTTGTCCTATTCGGTGTGGCTTTCCAAGCGGTATATAAAAAACACGACCTTATCGCTACGCCCAGTATGACAGACATGAAAAACCATGCTCGCGCGATAGTGGGCATTGCGGGGCCTGCAATTATTACCAACACAGCTACACCCATAGG
The DNA here is from genome assembly GCF_019209835.1 of Enterovibrio paralichthyis. Taxonomy (NCBI): domain Bacteria; kingdom Pseudomonadati; phylum Pseudomonadota; class Gammaproteobacteria; order Vibrionales; family Vibrionaceae; genus Enterovibrio; species Enterovibrio paralichthyis. The sequence continues at coordinate 41,085 of NZ_JAHUTS010000013.1, forward strand.
TAACGCCATAGTGACAGCTCAAATTGCAAAGTTTGGTGCAGATTATGTTGCGGGTTATGCGGTTATGGGGCGGCTGTTACCTGTCTCGTTTGCCCTGATTTTTTCACTATCCGGCGCGGTGGGACCTATCCTCGGTCAAAATTACGGCGCACTACGGTTTGACCGCGTTCGCCGGACTCTGAGCGATTCCACCAAATTTGTCACCGGTTACTGCATTGCTGTCGCTGTCATTCTCTATTTAGCACAAAACCTGATTGTGAAGGCGTTCAGCCTGGATGGTGACGCCGCGTCAATCATCACCCTGTTTTGCACTTATATCGCTATCACTTTCATTTTCAATGGCACGCTGTTTATTTCCAATGCAGCGTTTAACAACCTTAACCGCCCAGCCTGGTCAACCATTTTGAACCTTGGTAAAGCGACTGTCGGCACCATCCCGTTTGTTTATGTCGGAGGGCATATTGCAGGGGCAGAAGGTGTGTTGATAGGGCAGGCTATCGGTTCAATTTTGTTTGGGATTGCTGGCTATGTTCTGGTTAAACGTCTTATTGACCAACTGGCACGTGATCATGAGCTGAAAGAAGAAGATTTGGTGCCGGTAGAGCCCATGGTGCCAGCGGCGGGCTTAACCAGTTGTCGTGAAGTGATGGCAGATGAGGTTGAGGAACTTATCGCAGACAGTGAAACCGGAAAAACAGAAGGAAGGTAACTGACTGAATTGGCTGCCTGTTTATTGATCTATTTCAGGGCTTCCTGACATCAATACGCGCAGAATGATCCCTATTGCTCACGGAGTGTGAGCCTTTGCTTTTTAGGGACGACGAGCGATTATGCGCATTCAGGCAAAATACCTTCTACCGGTTTTAATTCCTTTGATTGTGGTGCTGCTACCGGCATCAGTATTTCCTTTCGAGACACTCACCGTCATGCAGCAACGCGCAATTGCACTGTTCTTGTTGGCCGCGCTTTGCTGGGTGCTGGAACCCATCCCCATTTATGCCACATCCGTGGTGGTTATCGTTCTGGAACTTCTCTTTCTTTCGGACAAGGGGCTTATCTGGTTCCGGGCTGACGCAGGTACCCCAGCATTTGGTGAGTCATTGCACTACACCAGCATTATGGCAACGTTTGCAAGCCCGATTATCATGCTGTTTCTGGGTGGTTTCTTCCTCGCTATGGCGGCGACCAAATACCGTCTGGATATCAACCTTGCCAGGGTGCTGCTCAAACCATTCGGTCACCAACCGAAAATGGTGATGGCCGGTTTAATGTTGATCACCGCCGTGTTCTCCATGTTTATGTCTAACACGGCGACCACGGCCATGATGTTGGCGATACTTACGCCGATCCTGGCGATATTTAAACCCAATGATCCGGGTAAAATTGCCTTTGCGTTGTCAATTCCTGTTGCTGCAAACATCGGTGGTATCGGAACCCCAATCGGCACGCCGCCAAATGCTATCGCACTGAAATATATCTCGGCGGAAAACATGATCACCTTTGGTGAATGGATGGCATTCGGTGTCCCATTCGTGGTCGTGATGCTGGTTCTGGCCTGGGCATTGCTAAGCTTTATGTTTCCTTCCGATGAATCATCAATCAGCCTTTCGATTAAAGGGCGTTTCCTGAAAACACCGAAAGCGATCACCGTATACGTCACATTCGCTGTTACCGTATTGCTGTGGTTGATGGGTTCAAGCCATGGCATGAACTCTTACACGGTTGCCCTTATTCCTGTCGCGGTATTCTCCATGACGGGGATCATCAACAAAGAAGACCTAAAGAAAGTGTCTTGGGACGTGCTTTGGCTGGTGTCAGGTGGTTTCGCGTTGGGTCTTGCGCTGGATAAAACGGGGCTGGCCAGTTTGCTGGTACACAGCATTCCTTTTGAAAACTATGCGGCAGAGCTTGTCTTGGTGGGTGCGGCGGCACTTTGTCTGATCATGGCCAACTTTATGTCCCACACTGCTACGGCTAACTTACTGATGCCAATTATGGCGGCGCTTGGATTCTCCATGACGTCATTGGCACCCCTTGGCGGTGAAACAACCCTGATCCTGATTGTGACGTTTGCAGCGTCGCTCGGTATGTCTTTACCTATCAGTACTCCGCCGAATGCACTGGCGCATGCTACCGGTCATGTAAACAGCAATCAAATGGCTAAAGTCGGTGTGATATTGGGTATTGTAGGTGTTGCACTCAGCTTTGTGATGGTGTGGATACTGCACCAGATTAATTTCCTATAACAGTAACTGGGGAAACAGATGGAAAAGGTAAACATTATTTGTGTTGATGATCAGCGTGAAGTGCTGGATGCCGTACTGAAAGATCTCGCTTCCCTTTCGGTTGCCTTTCATATTGAAGATTGTGAATCTGCGGATGAAGCATTGGATCTTATTGACGAGCTGGATGCGGAAGGCGAGCACGTCGCGCTCATTATCTCTGACCATGTCATGCCAGAAAAAACCGGTGTCGAATTGCTGACAGAAGTGTCTCTGGATCCACGTTTTCGCCATACCCGCAAAATACTGTTAACCGGTCAGGCAACCCATGCCGATACCATTGAAGCGATAAACAATGCGGCAATTGAACGCTACTTTGAAAAGCCTTGGAAGGCGGATGCCTTGCTTGATGCAGCGAAGCGTCTGGCAACCCAGTATGTTTTTGATGCCGGTCTGGATTACCGTGACTATCAGGAAGTGCTTGATACCCAGGTGATTCTGGATCGGTTGAAATAAAGAGCAATACTTTGACAAAACGTCTTGACCTTGGAGTTATCTCCAAGGTTTAGACTGTAGGCATCAATGAGAAAAGGAGAGTCCTTTATGTGTCATTCATGCCATTCAACTAAGTGTAATCAAACCATCCAGCACGCTGCTGTGCCCGAGACAAACACCGGGACGGGAGCATGCAGTGCTTCCAGCAGCCACAGCCATTCATCGTGCTCCGGCACAGAATCAGCGGAGTCTGACACTGCTGATCCTGAGTCGCATGGCTGTTGCAGCAATCATAGCTGCAGCAGCGAAGCTCAAGCAGAAGATAACGTCCCTGTCTCATCCTGCAACCTTGTCTGGCAGGTGACCAAAATGGACTGCCCCAGCTGCGCAGGTAAGCTTGAAGCTGCACTGTCGCGTCTTGATGGCGTGAAAAGCGTTCAAGTCAGGTTCTCCAGCCAGAAACTGGTGGTAGAAGCTGAACAGTCTGCGCCCGCCGACTTAGCAGAAGCCATTAAACAACGTGCTGAAAAAACCGGTTTTCCGCTGGTGGATATTTCCCGTAAACCTGCCGATATCGAAACGTTGACGCTTTGGGACAACATCAAGCGTGACGGGATACTCTTTTCGCTTATCGCCGTCATGGCAATTGCAGGCATCGTCTCCATCTGGCAGCCGGATACTGGCGCTATTCTGTTTACGGTAGCCACCATTCTGGGCTTAATGCCTATCACCAAAAAAGCGTTCACATTAGCCCGTAACGGTTCTCCTTTCTCCATTGAAATGCTGATGTCCATTGCGGCATTTGGCGCGCTCTACCTTGGTGAAACGTTAGAAGCGGCCATGGTGCTCGTATTGTTCTTGATAGGTGAACGTCTGGAAGGGTTTGCCGCCTCTAAAGCACGCAAAGGGATTCAATCCTTGATGGCGCTGGTGCCGGAAGACATTGTCCGCAAACATCCCGACGGCCGCCGTGAAACGGTGCCAGTTTCCTCACTGGAACCCGGACATAGGGTTGAAATTGCACCGGGCGGGCGTTTACCTGCCGATGCCGTTTTACATGAAGACAACGCCAGTTTTGATTTGAGCGCACTGACGGGAGAGTCGATTCCCGTGGTGAAACAGCGCGGTGAAAAAGTGCCTGCCGGTGCCTTGTCTGTTGATCGCGTTGTGGAAATGGAAGTGGTTTCCAAACAAGGTGAAAGTGCTATCGACCGCATCCTCACCTTGATTGAAGAGGCGGAATCCCGTCGCGCACCGTTTGAACGTTTTATTGACCGCTTCAGCCGCTGGTATACACCGCTGATGATTCTGGTTGCCGCATTGGTTGTCACCATTCCACCTGTGTTCTTCGCTGAAAGCTGGGATACCTGGGTCTACCGTGGACTGGCACTGTTGTTGATTGCTTGCCCGTGTGCCCTGGTCATTTCAACACCCGCGGCCATGACATCCGGTCTTGCCACAGCTGCGCGCTTTGGTGCCTTGTTCAAAGGCGGCGCAGCGCTGGAAGCGCTCAGCAAAGTGGAATGGGTTGCTTTTGACAAGACCGGCACCCTGACTGAAGGGAAGCCAGTGGTGACAGATGTAGTCACCTGGCAGGGTGATGAAAGTTTCCTCTTGTCTCTTGCTGCAGCGATTGAGCAAGGCTCACATCACCCATTGGCAAAAGCGCTGGTGGACAAAGCAGAAGAGGCAGGGGTTTCAATCCTCAAGGCCGACAATATCTCGGCAGAGGCGGGCAAAGGGGTTTCCGGTGTTGTCGAGGGTATAGCGGTTTCGCTGGTTGCGCTGGATAAACTTGAGTCTCATCACAGCATCAACCAACAGCAGATGCAGGAAGCACAGGCGCTCGCAGAGAGCGGCAAAACCGTCGCCGTGCTGTTTGAAGAAAGCACCGCAAAAGGCGCGTTTGCCTGGCGTGATGAATTGAGAGCGGCATCGTTTGAAACCATCGACCAGTTGAACCAAAAAGGCCTGCACACCGTGATGCTAACCGGTGACAACCCGAAAGCGGCCGCTGGTTTAGCAGGTAGCCTTAAGATGGATTACCGCGCCGGATTGATGCCGGAAGGCAAGGTCGATGCGATTAATGAGATCGCGAAGACCCAAAGTGTCGCCATGGTGGGGGATGGGATTAACGATGCGCCGGCAATGAAAGCGGCAACCATTGGGATCGCAATGGGTGGTGGTACGGATGTAGCTCTGGAAACTGCGGATATCGCCCTGAGTTCAAACCGTATTGAACGTATTCCCGATATCGTCGCCTTGTCGCGCGCCACCATGGCAAATGTAAGACAAAATGTCACCCTTGCTATTGGTTTGAAAGCGGTATTTCTGGTCACCAGTGTGCTTGGTATCACCGGCCTGTGGGTTGCTGTGCTGGCAGATACCGGTGCGACAGCATTGGTAACACTCAATGCACTCCGCTTGCTTCGATTTAAGAGCGGTGAAGTACAAACAACGCCGCAGCGGAAAGGGGAGATAGCGTTAAATAAGTCGATCTAGATCACTCCACATTGAAATGTAATGAAATGAAAATATTTCAAAGGTGAGGTGAGTCACTTTTATTTTCCCGCTGTTCGGTATGGTAACAACATCAACATGCGCTCTGAATTGCAGGGCGCATGATTCCAATACTTCTCTGACTGCAGTCAGTTAGAGACGCGAATATTTGAGAGTGAGGAGATAACCATGACCGAGCAAACCGTATTCCATCTGGGTGTCACCAAGTCTGATCTGGACGGCGCAACCATGGCAATTATTCCGGGCGATCCGGCGCGTGTGGAGAAAATTGCCAACCTGATGGACTCACCGAAGTTTCTTGCCAGCCACCGTGAGTACACTGTGTTTCTGGCGAAGCTCGATGGTCACTCTGTCGTGGTTTGCTCGACCGGTATTGGTGGTCCTTCAACATCTATTGCGGTGGAAGAGCTTGCACAACTGGGCGTGCGTACTTTCCTGCGTGTGGGCACAACCGGCGCTATCCAGCCAAATATCAACGTGGGCGACATGATCGTTACCACTGGCTCTGTCCGTCTTGATGGCGCGTCACTGCACTTTGCACCTATGGAGTTCCCGGCTGTTGCAGACTTTGATGTCGCTACTGCCATGAAAGCGGCAGCGGATGAATCTGGCGCGGCCGTGCACACTGGCGTAACAGCATCAAGCGACACCTTCTATCCGGGTCAGGAGCGCTATGACACCTTCAGTGGCCGTGTAGTGCGCCGCTTCCAGGGTTCAATGCAAGAATGGCAGGAAATGGGTGTGCTGAACTTTGAAATGGAATCCGCGACTTTGCTGACCATGTGCGCTAGCTCTGGTTTGAAAGCGGGTTGTGTGGCGGGCGTTATTATCAACCGTACCCAGAAAGAAATTCCGGATCACGCCACGCTTGCCGAGACAGAAGCGCGCTCTATCAAGGTAGTGGTGGAGTCAGCCCGTAAACTGCTGAATGCGTAACGACGGGTACAAATGAAGAAGCCGGCTTATGCCGGCTTTTCTTTTGCTTATTAAAAGGTTAAGCAAATACGTCGTTACGTGCACCGCCTGCGGCCAGGAACCACTCGTGCAGGTGGGTTTTCAGATCAGAAAGTTGGTCTGGGCCAATCAATGCCAATCCTAAATCCGTTGCGCGGGTAATGTCGTGCTGGCGCAATGGGCGGAAGCTGACCAGCATGGCGCGCGCCTGCAGACCACCAAGCAGGTCGCGGATAGATTCCAGCTTATACAGCGTATCATCACCGTCGCTCGACATGCCCTTGGTTTTACATTCGATAATGTGGAGCTTGTTGTTTACCACGGTCGCGACATCAAGTTCATTTCGCACTTCGCGTTCACCAATCTGGCGGTAAACCTGTACGCCCAGCGACAGATCCTGAATGGTTAACAGCTCATGTTTGATCTCTTCCACGATGTGGTGAACATACCATTCCAGCCATTCGCCGTTAGCAAAACGGCGCGCCGCTTCACTGGAAAACGTCAGTACGCCGTTTTCATAGTGCGAAAGACCGGCCTCATTGAGATCATCCAGCAACATACCCAGCTCGCGGTAGCCTTGTTGCTTGTCACTCAACTCCACATCCAGCTTCTGTTCTTTTCGGCATGTGGTGGCAAGGTAGTTCAGCGTGGCGAGGCCGGGGCCCAATTCATAGGCATTGCTTGCCCATTTATGACCCAGCGTTTTGATGGTGCTGTCCAATACGCTGCGGACATCTTCATCAGGAAGTTCGCAACGTGCGCCGAAGATAGTGAGGTAATCGCTGATGTTGATGTGATCTTCCACCTGCTGTTGCTGCTGCCCGTCCGGGTACAGCCAGCAAAGCTCGTCACTGAAAGGCTCGATAACGTAGATTGGCCAGTGGTAGGTGCGGAAGATTTCGTAGGCGGTAAGAAGGCGGTGACGCAATCCACAACTGGCATTGAAGAAGACTTTGCTGCCGCTTTGCTTCAGACGTTCTGCAAGTTGTTCTATCTTGTGCTTGATCAACGGAATATTGATATCAGACGGGATCTGGAAGAACTCAGTTTCAAGTCCCTTAGGTTCCAATACCTTACTCAGTTGTTCGTACTGTTGTTTCTGACACTCAACACCAATGAAAATCATTTTCTCGGCCTTGAATTTTCGGTGCAGCAGCGCAGTGACCAAACGGACTGGATCCTGGTCAATAATACCGACATGTGTGGCCATATTTACTCCATTAGATACAGTATGAGGTTCTACCCCCAAGCTGTTCTTTAATTATTCTTCCACTCTATATCTGGGCGCAAAGCGCTAGATTCAAGTGTTTACCCTTTTTTATACCTGCTTTGACGGGTAACAGACGGATTCGTTTCATTTCTTTCATTAAATTTTGATACGAACAGCGCTGATTTTCCTAATCTTAATAGAGTCATCCGTGTCATCTGTGAGCACAGCAGGGCTGTGAACGCGGGTATTGTGTCTCGAAAATTCTCAATGTTGAGCTTGAGATGTAAGTAGTTGAGTTGATGTAAGACAGCGAAATAGAGGCTGGTTACACTCTTATGAAACTTTTAGGACATGGATTCGCGTTAGAAAGCGAACGAAGGTTGGGATAATAATATGATCGGTCATGAGTTTGATTCGGGTTTAAATGTTGAACAAGTACAGGGACAAGCTTACGTTGTCGACAATGATTCAAGAATAACTCCCTTACAGCCCGGCATGCAGATTGCGCCAAATCAAGTCTTGCTGACAAATGAAAACAGTTCACTGGTTGTCAGCCACGATGGAGAGCGTTATTTCGTTGATAGCCAATGTGCCTCCTGCCTGGTGCCCCTTGATGACAATCAGCGCGGTTTCGTCAGTTCAGCAATCAGTGCCACCTTTAACCCAGATGCACTCGACAGTGACAGCGCGTTTGATCTCGACGTAGCCCAATTGCAAAACCTGATAGCCCAAGGCGTCGACCCGACTGAAGTATTTGAAGAAGCCGCCGCCGGTGAGAATGCCGGGTCGTCCAATGCTGGCTTTATTGTTGTTAATTACAACTACGATTCCACACTGACCGAGGCCGGTTTCGACACATTGGGTCCATTGTCTGGTGATGACTCCCCGGAAGACTTCCTTGGCGGGGAACGAGGGGGAAGCGGCGGCATTGCCCAAGATCCTAGCGCCCCAACGGAAGATGTTGATGCCGCGGGTGGTCAGCTTATTTCACTGGCCGTTGACGAAGGGGATCTCGATACGTCTCCTTACGGTACGCCGGATACCCAGCGCTTTGCGATTGAGGCAGGGACAGATCGCCTGCTTCCCGGGTCACTGCAGATCGCGCCGGATGCTCTTGCGGCTTTGGAATCGGAGCTGGCACAGCTAACCTCCGGCGGTGAAGCCATCGTATTTACCCGCCAGACCAGTGTTGATGCCAATGGCGTCGGCACTTTTATCCTTACTGGCACCCTTAACGGTGAAACCCTCATCGAGCTGGAAATAGTGGCGACCCAGAACGGCAACAACCTCGACATTACCGCCATACTCACTCAATCCGGTCCACTTGACCACACCTCTGGCAGCGGCACATACATTGAAGTGAATGGTGACCGTATTGCGATTGATGTGCCCCTGCAGGTGGCAGATACCGGCGGTGATTTGATGAAAACCCCCGCAACCATCTCGCTCACCAGCGATGATGGTGCAGCACCTTCGCTCAGTGAAGCGTCAGTCGATATCACAGAAACGCTCGGCAGCACGGTCACCAACCAGCTATCCAGCAACGATGGTATTGATCTGGGCAGTGATACCATCGCGAGCATTAATTTTGATACCGCTGCTGCGGAAGCAGCGTTTGCCGGCATTACCAGCCATGGCCAACCGACCACGGTGGACACGTCAGTTCCCGGCGTCATCACCCTGTATACCGACAATGGCGGCACGCCAGAGAAAATCCTCGAAATTAGCCTGGAACCGTCGACCACCCCGGGTGAGGCAGCCGAATATCAGGTGACGCAATATCAACCCATCGACCAGCACAACGCCAGCGATGGTGATGCAGATGACGATAACACTGCAATTGTGCTGCCATTCACTGTGACTGACGCGGACGGCGATGTCAGCAACAGTTCAGAAATTACCTTCAACATTAAAGACGGTGAAGTGGCACAAGGTGGCGAACGTCTGGATGGCGACGGTAAAGAGGTCGATATTCTCACTCTGGCGGAGCAGGGCACACCAAACGGTGTTACCACACCGGTTACCAATTCAGTGGAAGGTACAGTGGTGCTGGAAGCCGCAACGGACCGGTTGGATCCGAAAACCCTGTATATCGACCAAGTTGACGCACTGAAAGCCGAGCTGGAAGAGCTGAAAAACAATGACGGTGACAACGTTGATGCAGTGACGGTCACGGAATCCACTGACAGCGATGGAAATCCAGTGATTACGATTCTGGCAACCGTCGGTGGAGAGCCCGCGCTTGAAATTGTGCTGACTGCAAACCAAGCGCCCGGTGAGCTTGATATCAACCTGGAAACCAAGCTGACCCAGTTTATGCCGCTGATCCACCCACAAAATCCGGATGCAGACCAAAGCTCAGGTCTGGTGACGGCAGATGGTGAACGCATTCTGGTTAAGGTACCGGTTCAGGTTGCTGATACAGACGGAGACCTGCTGGTTGACCCTAACGACCCAACGTCTGAAGCGGCGAGAGTACTTACCTTTGCTGTGGTTGATGACGACTCCGCCACATCCGGTGTTGGCCTCACAGAGCCTGTGCGTGTTAACGAAAGCAGCATTGATGATGGTGACAGCGCCAACCAAGGCTCGGTCGCCAGTGGCACATTGAATTTCGATGATACTGATGATGCGGGTCAGCCGCTGACACTTGATACCGAAAAAGTCGCGGGAGATACCGTCACTGGCTTTAATTTTGTGACTGACTATGTCGAAGGAATTCAAAGCCCTAACGGCGATCTGATACTGGCAAGTGGATATCCGATCTTCTTAGAGCAGCGCCCTGAAACGGAGACGTACCCAAAAACCTACTTTGGCCACGCAGATGACGGTACCGGCGAGCAACGTGATGTGTTCAAGGTCATCCTCAATCAGGATGGGACGTTCAGCTTCGAATTGTTGTCAGCCATTGATCATGCGCCGGGCGATGGCGAGAACGAACTGACTTTCAGTCTGGAAGCGTTTGCCGTTGATGCCGATGGCGATGAATCAGGCAAGATCACGGTACCTATCATCGTCACCGACGACATTCCCCACACGCAGGGCAACCTGACCATGGAGCTGGACGACTCGCCCACCGGTGCTGTTTCCGCAACCATCGATGTGTTTGATCTCACCAACCCAGGCACCGTTCCCGGCGTGGAAGACCTGAGCGGTGCCGATGGCACCACCTTCATTACCTCGATTTTCAACGGTGTCGAATGGGTCGAGGTGTCAACAACACGCCCTAGCAGCATCGACATCTACCTGGAAAGTGATCCTTCGGTAAAACTGGGAACCGTCAGTATCGACCCCAGCAGCGAACCGGTTGGTGAGCTGACGTTTACCATCGAGCAAAACCTCGCTAATCCATTAGAAGTGCTGACGCAAAACATCAAATACGAAGTCACAGACTTTGATGGCGACAAGGCACAGGGTGAAATCGCGCTGACGATTAACGATCAGACGCCGACCATAACTGTTGCGCCGGATAACGGCGGCGACATTATTGGTGTGGAAGATCAAGGCCAAATCAATACAGACACCGAAGATGAAGGCGTAAACGGTGCCAACGGTATTCCAATCAATCTGCAGCTGAACCTGGGTGATAACGATCTGGGCGAAGCGTATGAAGATGCCGGCAGATTGGTACTGAACGGTGAGGTGACTCTGGCTACCCGTGACAGTGCTGGTGATATTGGCGGTACCTTCTATTTTAACGGCGTCGCCCTCGTGCCGGATATCGATGGCAATATCGTCCTGACTTCGGACATGTTTGAAGCGCAGGGCACCGGTGAGCCCCTGATTTTTGACTTGACCGGCGTCACCTTTGTGCCAGACCCGGATTACTCCTCCTACGATGGGAGTGATGTGATTGAGTTTGATGTCGAGCTGGAAGTCAATGGCCATGCGCCAGTGACCGCAGATGCGCCCATGACCATCACGGTCGAAGGTGTGGCGGATGTGCCAACCCTTGATTTGATTGGTGAAGCGGTCGATGGCGTGTTTGAACTCAAAGAAGATTTTGACCCATTCAACACGCCTGTTAACGACCCATCACAGTTTGTGCTGGGCGATCTGATTTCCGCCGATCTGCAAGATACTGATGGGTCAGAAACCTTGCGACTGGAGTTCACCCTGACGCCAGATCAAGGCACTTTGAAAGGCGGCTTCATTACCCAAAATTCCGATGGCGTTTGGGTGCTGGAAGACCCATCGCAACTGAGCAAAGTGCGATTTATTCCGACCGACGATTTCAGCGGCGATATTGAGCTGAAAGTGACGGTCATTTCGACTGAAAGTGACCCGGCGGTGGTCAAAGAAGCGCAGAGTGAAGTGAACTTGACGCTGCGTGTAGAGCCGCAAGCGGACAACGCACGCTTGTCGGTCACCCGTGTATTCGACAACGAAGATGCGGGGAACCCTGACCCTGACTTGGCAGAAGGCGATGCCATTTCCCTGGCTGACAAAATCTCGCTGACGTCGCTCGGCACAGATACCGATGGCTCGGAGTCGCTGTTTATCCGCATCTACGACATTCCGGATGGGGCGGTATTGCAACTGCGTGATGGTGCCACGGTAACGCCGTTGACCGACACTGACCGCATTTCGGTTGATGACATCAGCAAGCTGGAACTCATTCCACCGGTTCACAGCAATGAAAACTTCACCCTGATGGTGGAAGGCATTGTTGTTGACAGTGCGCCAAACGCACCGACCGATGAGCGGATTATTCCTGCAGAGCCACTGGATGTGATTTTGACCGGTGTGGCCGATACGCCGGAATTTGAAGTGGAAAATCCGGGGACGGATCCCGGCCAGTGGCAAGTCGATGCCACTACCGGCGTTGTGTCGACCACAGTGCCTGAAGACGGTATCAACGGTGACGGTTTGGTGGCTGTCGATTTCACGGTAATTTCCGGTGAGAAAACGGAAGCGCCGTCAGATACCTCTGAAACCCTGTCCATGCTGATCATCGACCCACCGGAAGGCCTGGGGCTGGTGGTCAAAAACAGTGACGGCTCATTCAGTGATGTTGAGCTGGCATTTGCGGGATGGCAGACCGACGGTTCAGGCATGTCTGTCCCGAGCTACTCAGTGGATATAGCCGCCCTGAACGGCAAGGACGTTTACCTCAAACTGCCACCACACACCACAGAAGACCTGTCCATCCAGACGCGTTTGGTGGCAACGGAGAACGATGGCGACAGCACCTTTATTGATACCACCATCGAAGTGATTATCGACCCACCAGTGGTGGATGCAGCAGATACCTATACCGCAACCTCGGAAGGGGTGGAAGATGCGTGGAACACGGTCAACTGGCAGCCTGATCTCACCATTGCCGGCGCGCCGGATTCCACCGCACAAGGCGTGGTGGAAAAAGTGGTGGGGGCGACCATTTCAGGCTTTGCGGACACAGATTCTGTGCGCCTGAACAACGGCAGCGACATCATTGATGTCACCCCTGTGGGTGGCGAGATCACCCTCACCGAAGCGCAAATTGAAGCGGACTATCAGGTGCAGGTTAAACGCGAAGAACACAGTGATGTGGACTTGACCCTGACCACCACAGTGACAGTGCGCCAGGAAGATTTCGAAGGTGTCAGCCAGGACGAGAAAGTCATCGCAGGTACGGTGAATGTCGACATTCAGGCCAAAGTGGAAACGGAAGAGGGTGAGCTCCAGGTGCTGGATGGTTCTGGCACGGCAGTAACTGAACTGACAACCGACAGCAAAGGCCATATCGACTTCAACAATGCAGTGGTGTTTACCCACCCGGATACCTCTTCCAGTGAAGAGATTGTCCGCATAGTTATCACGGATCTTGCTGAAGGCTTCTACGTGACCAATGCGATTTACGATGGTCAGATGGGCTGGATAGTCAACGACCCGAACGATTTCACCATTGTGGCACCAGCGAACACGCCGGATCTGACCACCACAACCTTCACCATCAGCGCCATGGTTATCGATCAGGGCGATGCGGGCGAGGGGGATGCGAGCAATCCCGAAGTGGTTTCCAGCGCCCAAATTACACTGAACTACCAGAACACAACGAAAAGCCCGCACGAAGCGTATCAGGTTATCGTGCCGACAGATCCGGTTGTGATTGAAGGTGAGGAAGACAACCCAATATCCCTTGAAGCATTGGGGACTGCGATCAACTATCCAAACGGTGCGATGGGCGATTTCGTCTTTGACCAAGTGACGATAGTGATCAGTGGTGATGATATTCCACCGGGTACCGTTATTGGTGGCGCGCGTTACCACATCGACAACGACACCTATGTGTTCGAAGTGCCTGACAGAAAAGAAAATGGTAACCCATACCCGGATGGGTTGGATCTATCGGGTCTCACCATTACACCGCCGGATGACTATGCCGGTGAACTCACCATTCCGCTGACCATTGTCAGTGTCGACACCCGAAGCGGTGATACGGAAACCTCTTCAGCTTCCGTCCAGCTGGACGTAAAACCGCTGGTGGATTTGCCCGCGCCGACCGGAGGTGAACAACCCAGCGACAATACGTTGGAGACGGCCTTCGAACTGGGTGTGAATGGAACCAGTGGCCTGAATGATGAAACGCCACCGCAGCCTGTTGAGCCGGGGGACACCGAGGCCTTCTATGCAGGCCAAGCGCTTGAGGACGGTATTATCTCGCTCAACCTGAGCGGTTCGCTGGCAGATACGGACAGTGTGAACGGTGAAGAGACCATCACCTCCGCCATTCTGACCGTCGACCCTTCAATGGGTGTATTTGTATTGCCAGATGACTCGGAAACCAACCTTCTGATGCTGGATGAGAGTGAGCTGGGCGATATTCGCTTTAAACCGGCTCAAGACTTCAGTGGTGAGGTAACTATTGATGCGCAAATCACCATTACGGATACGGCGACCACGGGCACAGACTCGCGGGACATCACCACAGAGCTGAAGTTCGACGTTACACCGGTTCACGATGAAGTGACCTTCTCCCTCGAAGGCGTCGAAGTGGCAGATGGCGATACCATTGAAATCGAAGCGACAGAAGACACCGGTATTTCCCTTGGGGATATCGGCGCTGAGTTCACCGATATTGATGGCTCTGAAAGCCTGGCATCTATTTCTATCGCCAATGTGCCGCAGGGTTTCACCCTTTCCGTGCCTGCGGTTAACGCAGGTAATGGACAGTGGATCATCCCCGCCAGTGCGGTCAGTGATTTGTCATCCCTGTCTGAAATCACCTTAAACCCGCCGAAAGACTTCAGTGGGGATGTGGATATTGTACTCACCGTCTTCACGCAAGAAGAAGGACTGGCGTTTATCCAGGGTCAAAGCCAGCCAATCACTGTGAGCTTTGAAGCTGTGGCCGACGGTGCCAGCGCCTATGTGGAATCCGCAGTGACGGGTGATGAAGACACCGACATTGATATCGATATGTCAATCTCCGCGAAGGATGACAGGGATAGCCTGCCTGCCACGCAGCCGAGCGGTGTTTCCACCACAGAAAATGCGCCTGAAACATTGCTTATCTCGATTTCAGGCGTACCGGATGGCGGTAAAATTGTCCTGCCAGCGGGCGTGACAGGAACCGTGACACCGGAAATTTCAGACGGTGGAGATATCGTCGTAACCGTCGACAGCACGCAGCTTGATGGACTCACTTTTGTGCCACCACAGGATGCTAACGGCCAGTTTGTGTTGGATTTGGCGATTCAGACCGTAGACAACGGCAATGAGTCGGCGGATGTGGTGAACAAGCAGGTGACGGTCAACGTCACGGCGATAAACGATGCACCGGTAAACATTCTGGCGGACAGCTACGAAGCGGAAGAAGACACAGTGCTGACCATCACCGACCTTGCGGTTCAGGATGTGGATGCCCTTGATGGCACGGGCACTGTTTTTGTTGAGCTTGCTGTTGGTGCCGGCAGCATGTTGGATCTGGTCGGGGACGATCTCAGCATCACCATCAGCGGAGAGGGCACCAATGTGCTGACGCTTGAAGGTGACCTTGATGCGATCAATGTGTTGTTGGCGCAGGGTGTGAACTATCAATTCGCCGGAGAAAATACTTCCGGTGACGATACCCTGACCATGACGACCCGCGACAGGGGCAATACCGGTCTGGGCGGACAGAAATTTGACCGTGATACGGTATCAATAGTCGTTGCACCAAAATCCGATATGCCAGAGCTTAGCTTTGCGCCACAACTGGCTTCCATGCGGGCTGCAACCGGTGCACTTATACCTCTGCTGGGGCTGATGGCGTCAGTGGTTGACCCAATTGATAACGAGTTTACCCTCACGTTCAGCGGATTGGGTACCGTTGGAGAGCTGGTGGATGGCAATGGCGATACCATAGGCACGGATAACGGTGATGGCAGTTGGACGTTTGATCAGGCCGAGCTGCAAACGTTGACACTGGCCGATCTCAACCTGCGCTTCAGCGGCCAACCAGCCGGTGATGTTGTGGTGACAGCCCGCTCTGATGTGGGTGATGGTGATCCTAAAGAGGCTGTTCTGACCATTGGTGTGAACATTGTTGATACCACAACCACACCTGTACTGAATGATACGGATAACAGTGCAGACAATCTGGTGGTTGACGACGCAAACAATACCCAACTGGTGGGCGGAGCGGGTGACGATGTTCTGGTTGGCGGATTGGGTGAAGATATTCTCATTGGCGGTGCTGGCGACGATGAAGCCTGGGGAGGCGATATCGGCGGCATGGGTGATGGTGAATCAGACACCTTTACTTGGCAAGCCGGGGATTTCGGCTCAGCGGGCAGTGCCGCTACCGACACCATCAAAGACTTCGAACCGGGTATTGATGTGATTGATATCTCTGATGCATTCAGTACAGAGGGTGTGCTCACTTTCACCGATCTGGCGAACAGGCTGGATATCCAGACGGTGGGCAGTGATACCCACATTCAGGTCTTTGATAATGTAGGTTCGGCAATTCAGAACATCATTGTCGAAGGGCATACACTCAACGAGTTGCTCGGCATGGACGCAAGTTCACTGACTCAGGATGAAGTGCTGGAGTCCATGTTAATGGCAGGGCAACTGGTGGTGTTCGATGCGACGAAAACCCAGTTCGGCACCGAAGCTGATGATGTTATGACAGCTGACGATAGCGGAGAGCAGCTCTTTGCCGGTGATGGCGATGATACGCTGACCGGTGGACTGGGCGATGACATTCTGGTGGGCGGATCTGGCGATGATACGTTAACCGGCGGCGCGGGTGATGACGTGTTTGCCTGGGGCGCGTCAGATGTGGATGCGGCAACCCTAAGCAAAGATGAAGTCACAGATTTCGAAGTGGGTGACAGTGTCACTGGTGACAAACTGGATATCTCCGCTCTGCTGCCAGAGACAGTCGGCAGTGGGTCGACCATTGAAGAGCTTCTTGACTACATCCGTCCTGAAGTGACTAGCGAAGGTTTGACCCTTCACGTATCGCAAACAGCCAACGGGACAGAAGTTCAGGACATTGTCCTGCGGGATATTGGGCTGTCAGATCTGGGTTTGAGTTCCGGTGCAACCGGCACACAAATCCTCGATGAGCTGGTTCAACAACAAACGCTCAAGCTGGATTAGGCCTTCGGCCATCACACCAAAAGCACTGCTTAACGGCGGTGCTTTTTTGTAGCCATTCGCCTGGCGAAGCGCTAAGTTTATGCCACCGAAACGTCAGAAGAAGAAAGAATGAAGACACTATTCGCCCACCGGGGGATGTCAGCCCTCGCACCTGAAAATACCCTTGCCGCGTTCAACCTGTGCCCGGAATATGGACTTTCCTGGGTGGAAGTGGATGTCGATGTACTGGCCGATGGTACCGTGGTGGTCAGCCATGATGACACGCTGGACCGCTGCACCAACCGCACTGGCAGTCTGTATGACCTGACCTTCGAAGACTTGCAGGACATCGATGCAGGCAGCTGGTTCGGTGATGACTTTATCGGGGAACCTCTACCTACCTTTACTCAGTTTATTGAGCTGGTGAACAAGCACAAACTCAATATCAATGTGGAAATAAAATCCTGCACGGCGGGGTGGGAACATACCGAAAAGCTGATTGACGGCGTGATTAACGGGCTGAAAAAGCTCAACCGTTACAGCGATTTACTGGTTTCCTGTTTCAACCCGCTGGCACTGGCAGAATTCAAGCGCAGAAGCCCGAATACAGCAGTTGCCTGTCTGTTTGAAAAAGAAACCCTGCAGCAGGACTGGTTGTCGATTTTGCAGGCCTGCCATGCTGAAGCAATCCACGTAGAAAACGATGGCCTCACCAAAGAAATGGTGCATGAAATGAAGCACCACGGATACGCCGTAAACGTTTATACCGTGAACGATCTTGCCCGTGCCAACCAGCTATTCAACTGGGGTGTAGACGGTGTGTTCACCGATGTAGGCCACTTGTTCCCGTCGCGCTACCGCCACGGCTAGCCATTATTAGCGATAGGTATAACGGATTGAATCTATAACTATCAACGATTATACCTATCGCCATACCTTTCGTAGACTGTTCCCAACAGGTGAGGCAAAGACCTCGAACCGGAAAAACAAAAAAGGGGATAGTCATGACAAGCATTAATATCGGTATCAAAGAACAAGATCGGATTGCTATCGCAGAAGGCCTGAAGCGCCTGCTGGCAGATTCTTACACCCTGTACCTGCAAACCCATAACTTCCACTGGAATGTTACCGGCAAACAATTCCGTGAACTGCACGTGATGTTTGAAGAGCATTACAACGAAATGGCTCTGGCCGTGGATGAAGTGGCTGAACGTATTCGTACACTGGGTTTGGCTGCACCGGGCACTTACAAGGCGTTTGCAGAGTTAAGCGCCATCAAAGAAGTGGATGGTGTGCCGTCCTCAAGTGAAATGGTCGATATTCTTACCCAAGGTCACGAGCAAGTTGTACGCACGGCACGCGAAGTGCTGAAAATCGCCCAAAGTGCCGATGATGAATCTTCCGCGTCGCTGGTTTCAGACCGTATGCGTGTCCACGAAAAAACGGCCTGGATGCTCCGCGCCCTGCGTGAAAACGGCTAAACCGTAAAGATTAAAAGCAAGCAATGTTCCGTAAGACAAAAGACCGCCGGTTGGCGGTCTTTGTGTATAGACAGCTTTTGTAGACTGGGGAAGGTTAGCCAATCACCTGAAAGAGCATTTTCACACTGAGAATGACGCAAAGGATCCCGATAAACTTCTTCAGTGTTTCACTTGGGAAATAACACGCCAGACGGACACCAAGGCGTGTCGAGAGATAGCTGCTGATTGAAAAAGCAATCATCGCTGGCAGGTAAATGAATCCCACAATCATGTTGTTCAGATCTGTATTGTCCAAACCGTTAATGAGGTAACCAAAGGTGCCAGACAGGGCAATCGGAAAGCCGATGGCGGCGGAAGTGCCTATCGCCCGTTTGACCTCAACGTTCTGCTGCACCAGATAGGGGATGGTCAATCCAGCACCGCTGATAGAAACAAGCGCCGACACTGAACCTATCGAAAACCCGGTCAACATATTCCCCACTGGGCTTTGTGGATTGTCGTTAACCTCATGTTCTTTCTTTCTGAACATTTTGAATGCCACATAAAGCATAAAAAGGCTAAAGAATCCCGCCAGATATACCCCATTTAAATAGGAAGCGATGAAGGTCGCCAGAAACGTCCCGACAAGCACAGCTCCCGACATTCTTATCGCCATTTTTGTATCTACATTTCTTTTTTTAAATGGGCTTTCATGCTGCCAAACGTAGTGAAAATCATCGCCGCCATGGATGTTCCTAAGGCCAGATGAACCACGTCATCCTGTCCAATGCCCTGTTTAGCAAATAAAAAGGTAAAAATCGGGACAGCCATTCCACCGCCACCCACACCGACAAGCCCGGCGAGCAAACCAATGCCAAGGCCTGCTGCCACGTAATAGAACAAAAACAAATACTCGTTCATCAGCACTCCATTTCGTACGAATTTGTTGGATTCCCCAAAATGCTACGAGAAAGTATATGTGCTGTGATAACGTTGTTTGGACATTAAATAATGAAAAGTGGCCAAATATGGATCGCCAAAAACCGCGTGAAGATTGTGATTACAGTGAGTGGCGGGAGGGAGCAGAATTAATTGCCCGAAACTGGTCACATGCCCGCGATGAAAGGGTTTCTCGCGCGCAGCGACCTTATGTGAGCCACAATCATCATCGAGGACAGTTAATATGTATTGATGAAGGATTGATACAGGTTAATACCGAGGAAGGGACTTGGCTGCTGCCGCCTCACCGCGCAGGATGGATACCGCCAGACGCCGTGCACAGTGTCTATTTTCATGGTTCGCTGAAAGGTTGGTCACTGTTATTTGCTCCTTCTGTCTGTCACGAACTACCCAATGCTCCCTGCGTGATTGCAATGAATGATGTCCTCAAAGTCCTGTCACACCGTGTGTTGGGTTGGAGTAAAGTGGCTGAATTATCCCCAGAGCAATCACGAATGCTCAGCGTTATTCTTGATGAAATCAGCAGGGCTCCTCACGAAGATCTTTACTTCCCTTTACCAAAGGATCCAAGGTTACAAAAGATCGCCCAGTCGATGCTGAATGAACCTGCAAACACACAATCGGTGGAACACTGGGCAAGCATCGGTGCCATGTCATCGAGAACACTCAGGCGGCTGGTCAGGACTGAACTAAATATGACCTTTAACATGTGGCGACAACAGATACAGTTGATCCAAGCAATGGAAATGCTGGCGCGAGGGAAGTCTGTCGGAGATGTTTCATTTGCTTTGGGGTACGCGACGCCGAGCAACTTTATTGCCATGTTTCGCAAAGTCTACGGTGAATCTCCCGCGCGCTATTTTTCCAGGCACCGGGCAGATTAAATGTGCATGATGTCGTTTTGCTGGCAGAAGGAAACATCAAAACCAACACCGTCATGCCTTTTATGTTCGCTATGCACAATCCTGATTGGGTATGTGTTCTGCTTTTACTCGCAAGCGATTCCGGTTGTCCCGGCTTCGCTTAATCAACTCATCACCCTGTACCATATCGTCTGATTTCGCCAACCGGTCATACAGCAGAACGTTGACGGTGGCGGCGAGGTTCATACAGCCAACAGTAGGCACGTAGACGACATGATCGGCTCTGTCGGCAATCGCCTGTGGAATGGCACCTTTTTTCGAAGGTGTAGTCAGTGTGGGTGAGCCGCATTCTGTATCGTGGGATTCAGGCTATATGTGGAAGTAGAGTAAAGGCCGACGGTTGGCGGCTTTCGTGTGTTTGGGCTCTTTGTATTTCCCTTTATCCAAGTGGCAAGTTAGATGGAGAGCTTCGAAGTATTTGGGACATTTACCCTTGTCGTGGAAGTGGAAAAATGGTCTTGGTTCTTCCCCCTTTTTAAGGGGGAAGTTAGATGGGGGTTTTGGCTCGTGCCAGAATAAATCGGCGTGGCACGATAGATAGAACGTTTATTTAGCGGTCTTTGAAGCCAGGTAAGCCCTCTGAGACTCTCCATTCCTTCACAATACGAACGATATTCTCAGGGGTGCCATCTTCTTCTGCTTCAGGGTAGTAAATGAGGTCAGAGCCGTCTGGGTGCTCACTGATTTCTTCAAAGTGCTCGATAAGTTCATCAAGCAGATCGTCAGTTTCTGCTACGTTTTCTAAAAATATTTGTTCTAGCAGGGCCAAAAATTCTGCTTCAGTGTAATCCGATATCGAGTTTTTCATTTCATCCTGCTTTGTGTATGTCTATGTGATTTTTGGGAGTGTTAACTCTTACGTTGTCGACATCGTAAACTTTACCACCATGCTGAATTTCCTCTACGTGGTGTAATTCATACGATGTTCTCTTACCTGCTTTATCTTTTTTTCTTACTTTCGGCGCTTTACCTACTTTCATGCGGTTGTGATTTTGGGTACTAAACTGGTTTAAAAGTTGTTCATCTTTAGACACTTCAATCCAAAACGCTTCTCTGAATTTATCAAAGCTAGAGAATTCGCGCCCCCGCATTTTGTCTGTGTAGTGGCCTAATGAACCCGGACACTATTTTAGGTTTTGGGGCAATACTGAGCTTGGTGTATTCCCCATCTTTGCCTTGCGTCTGAAAGTGGGAAACAACCGAGAGCTAAAAAGATAAGACCGTCATGCGACGGCCTTATTGGTATCCGGTTGGGCGGTTTATGCCATCTCGGTGCAAGCCTTTACCTTTAAGCGGTTCCGGTTGTCGCGGCTTCGCTTAATCAACTCATCACCCTGTACCATATCGTCTGATTTCGCCAAACGGTCATACAGCAGAACGTTGACGGTGGCGGCGAGGTTCATACAGCCAACAGTCGGCACGTAGACGACATGATCGGCTCTGTCGGCAATAGCCTGTGGAATGGAGCCATCTTCCGGGCCAAAGATATAGATCGCTTTTTCCGGATGCTCAAAGTAAGGCAATGGCGTCGCGCCCAGCGCCAGTTCGACACAAACCACCTTTGTATCGGTTGGCAAATCATCAAGCACACATTCGACATTCATTAAAGGGATGTTATCCACCATGGTTTTTGTGTCCGTGGTGAATTTCATTGCGCGATCGTAACGCACTATGTCACAGCGTCTGCCTGATAACAGCCTGCAGCGCGCATAACTGCGCCGACGTTTTCAGGGCTCTTAGGGTTAATTAAACCAATTACGGTGCGTGACTCTTTCATCGGGTGTCTCTGTTACGTTTTGGGCAATAGCGCGAAAGGGCGGCATTCTAGCAAATGCCGCGGATGATTGGCATCTTCAAGGCGGGCGTTATTTCCGGCTTAGCTGATCAGCCAGTTAACAGCATCATCATGCGAGGTGAATGAACGGATATCACCATGAACAAACCAGCTACCTACTTTGGCCGCCAAATCCTGCCATTCGTGTTTGCCGTAAATAGCAATCTTGTCAAAGCTTGGGGCGTGGGTAAGGCCGAGCTTGAAATCATCCCACGCCGCGCGAAGCTCCCAGCCTTCAAATTCAGTGGCATCAAAGAGCACCTTTACGCGGGGTTCATTGACTTTCACAAGCGCGGCTTCAAGCAGTGACACCATGCGCTCGTAATCTTCGTGGGTCAGTTTGCCCGATGCTTATATCGAAACAAAAAACTCATTTCTGGCTCTGTCTAAGCCAATTGAAAGCCCGTGCTTGCTCATATCCAACCTCCTGTTTACGTATGTTTTTCAACGCACAGGGGTCAGGCAAGGTGCAACCCCAAGTAAAAGCAACGCTTACATTGAGTGAGGCAAATTTGCAGGTTTAATTTTGTTGATCTTATGTTGCACTTTTAACAGGTGCGCAATGCGTCTGAAAGCCCTAATGTTAGTAGCACGTAGACCACACCGGAGAGTGACGTTATGAAAGTACTCATTGAATACATCCAAGCGGATAAATACAGGGACCAAGCGTGGGAAGCCAAAACACACAGAATGAAAGGGGAAGTCCAGGCGGTGACGCCGTCTTACGCCTTTCAGTTGATCTCCCAGAAAAAAGCGAGTCTCGTTACTTCTGAAGAAGCGCAGATCATTATTCTTCCGTGATGGTTGCACGGAGAGTTGTCATTCCGCTGACAGGTTGCATGCTCCAGGCGGGTGATGACGCAAGGCGGACGTGCTCCAATAATACCCAGGGCTTCGTTTTGTAAGGGTGTCCGACAGCAATACCCCCCTCTTATGGCCCAAAGAGGGGTTTTAACTTTCGGCTCACACTGGTTTTAGCCTGAATGTTCATCGTCTGTTTCTCTCGAAAACCCCTCCTCTTCAAAGCAGGCCACCGCGGCTTTGTATTCTTCGATGAGTGCTTCCAGATCGCCGCCTTTAAAATTGGCGATACGGTTCGCGGTATCGTCAACCCCGCATTTTTCCAGTAAATCAATAATCCGCTGATCTGAGACGGTGTTGCCATTCTCATCCACCCATTTTGATGGCGTTTGCGGGTTGGCATTCACCGACCCGAATGTGAGTAATAGCAAAGGAAGCATCAGTTTTCTCATCAAACAAATCTCCTAGGCTTTGGAGCTTTTCAATGCTTTTGCCGCCAGTTCATTGGTCAGCTCGTGCATTTCAGGCAGCATCCGGTGGATAAGATGAAGTTGCTGCAACACCATACGTGCGGAGGTGCTCTCTTCTTCACGCCAGCGTTCCAAATGCTTACCGAGCGCGGCATCCAGACAAGGCTTTTCTGTCGGTGACGTGCCGTCGAGGTTGGCAATCAGGCAGTCCAGCTCTTCATGAATTCCACGGTGCGCTTTGGAAACCAGCTCATGGATACTGTCGTCATCCATTTGCATCCGGTGCGCGCCAAGCGCCGAGATATAGCTCAGCATGGCGTGGTTCAGGCACAGGAAGCGAAAACTTTCGTCAGTTGCAGTGCGGTAACGTCCCGGTTCGGCGAGCATGTTACTGATCGCCGTGGTCAGCTGTGCATCATTATTGTGGGCGTTGCGGCGTGCCACGCGGTAAGCCATATTGTCGCGCTTGCCAATGCGGTACTGGCCGATAATTTGTGCCAGATAATCGCGGTTGGCAGACACAGCGTCTTTCATGATCCCCCGCAGGCGGTGGGCTTGCCAGTCTGGCAGGATATAGCGCACGGCAAGGACAGAAAGCGCACAGCCGACGATAGTATCCCCAAGCCTTGGTAACATCACATCGAAACCTTCCCCGAGCTGGTTAAAACACATCAACACCAGCAGGGTGATAAAGGCGGTCGCCATAGCGTAATGGGTGGTACGGAATGCGAAGAAAAGCACCCCGAACAACACCATCAAAACAAGCTGTCCGGTTAAGTCCGGGAACAAGGTCAACAATGGCAAACCTGCCAGCAGACCCACAAGGGTGCCGGAAATACGCTGGGTCAGCTTGCTGCGTGTCGCCGAGTAGTTGGCCTGACACACAAACAGAATGGTCAGCAAAATCCAGTAGCCACGTTGAAGCTCGAAACCCTGGATGATGCCGTAGCCAACAGCAAGCGTCAGGCTCAGGCGCACCGCGTGGCGGAACAGCAGGGATTTCGGTGTCATTTGCGCCCAGATGCGCGCCGCTTTTTCCCTTAGGCTGTGGGCGTCATAGTCGGCGATTTCTTTGTCTTCTTCGCCTTGTGTCAGTTCAGGGTTGCTGATGTTGAATAGCTGGCGTTCAACGGTGGCAAGGTTCCTGAACAGGTACTCCAGCTGACTGACCAGGGGTTTCCATGCCGGGTTTTCCTGCGCCTTGATATATTCAAGCGATTCATACAGTTCATCCAGCGCTTTAACGCTGTCTTGCCCATGTTGATAAGGCTGTGACAGGGTCAGGCAATGGGAGACTTCCATACAGGCTTTGGCCTGCAGGCGCAGCAGGCGCTGCAAACGGAACATCACGTCGCTGTGGTAAAACACCTCAGCCAGTTCCTGATAACGGTAGTGGGAGGAATTCGCCCGCTCATGAATATCCTGTGCGAGGAAATAGATTTTCAGCAGTTGGCTGTTGGTGTCGCTGAGCCTGCCGCCGCGCACGCGGTTCAGCAGGGTCGCTTTGGCGATATTCAGCGCGCTGACGACCTTGGCGTTTTCCCGGGCATCTTGCAGGCGCAATGGCTGGGGTTGCAGGTCGCGCGCTGGGTGGAACATATCAGACTTTTGCTCGAGATAAGCCGACAGGGATTTAAACACTTCTGCAAGGCTTTGCTGTACCGGTTGCAGCGGCCAAAGCATCAGCCAGACCAGCGAAATCACGCCATACCAAGCGGCACCGGCCAACAGCAGTGAAGGTTGGTACCAGATATTCTCAGAGGCATGCGCTCCCAGCATGGTGTAAACGGCGATAAGCAAAGACGCGAAGGCGATGCTGGCATAGCGTGGCCCAATAGCGCCCAGCATGATAAAGCCGAAGGTAGAGGCCATCAGTCCTGCGACAAACAGCAGGGGATAATTGAACAGCAGTTCAATGGAAAACGTGGCGACGGCAAAACAGAAAAGGGTGGTGAGAAGGGCAGAAAGCCTGCCGGAAAAGTTGTCGTCTGTTTCAGCCAGAGCCGAGGCGATAATGCCCAGCACCAAGGGAGTGATTGCCTGGGAATTGTCATACCACCAACAGGGAACAGCGACACCGACCAGCGCGATAAAAACACGCACACTGTAGTTAATCCGGCTGTTGGCCCAGTATTCCCGAAAAGTAAGAGAAGTTCGCTTGGAAATCATGACGACACTGATAGAGAAGGAATGTGGCTAAGATAGCAGAATCCGATCGGCTTCCAAGGGACGAGATCAAAAAGCGGTGGCTTTTCGCGTGTCAAAACAGTCAATCCCGTGCTTTTGCTGCCTTTTCATTCACATGGGTAAGCGAATCCAGCCCGAAATTGGTATGCTCTCCCTTCACTTATTACCACAAGACGTTATTCATGAAGCTAGTCGCCAACCGCATCGCACAATGGTTTGTTCAGGGGGCACATTACAGTGTCATGCTGGATGAGCATTGTCTGGTCTTTGAGTCCAAATCAATGAAGGAAACCGTGCCGTTTTCGATTTGGGACGGCCAGTGCCGGTTGTCGCGCGGTTTGTTGTGGGGCAGGTTGACGTTTGTGGTGTCGCCACTGGATGCGCCAGCGCGGAGTATCACTATATATGGTCTGCCATGGCGTGGATTGAAAGCCTTTACGGAATCACTGACAGAAGCGTATCAGGCATGGCTGGGCAAACAGCAAGGCCGCTTCAAAATGTTGGAGCCAGACTTTTTCGCATTGCGTGATGAGCTGGCAGAGCACAATGGCTTTCTGCGCCATGATGATTTGGTGAAGTGGCAGCAAAAAGTGGATGCCCTGTTCGCCAAAAACCAGATCCACCCGCAGGTGATGTCTAGCGCCAATCCGGCGCTTTACAACGCCATTTTTGGCTGGATGCAAAACAGCGAAGCAACGCGCAGCGCCCGCAACGCGGCGTGGCGTGAATCTGAGCTGGAACGCTGGAAAGTGTGGTTTGATGGCATCGAATCCTCGCCGCTTAATCTATCGCAACGTGAAGCGGTGTTGATGGATGACAATCATAACCTGCTGCTGGCGGGCGCCGGGTCGGGCAAAACCAGCGTTTTGATGGCGAGGGCACAGTATCTGGTTGCGTCCGGGCAAACCCTGCCAGAGCGAATTCTTATGCTCGCGTTTGGCAAAAAAGCCAGTGAGGAAATGTCCGAACGTTTGCAAAAGGCCGGGCTGAAAAATGTCGATGTCTCGACGTTTCACGCCTTGGCATTGAAAGTGATTAAAACCCTGACGGGGCAACATCCGACTATTTCGCCGCTGGCAACGGATGAGGAAAGCAAAACCAGCTGGATCACGCTCTGGCTGGCCGAAAACCTTGCCCAGCAAACCGTTGAAAAACGTTGGCTAAAACACCTTGGCGAGTGGTCAATTCCGGGGTTGAATGCCGACTCCCCGTTAAGCGGACAAGCCCATTCGGCAAAGTTGCACAAATGGTTGTGGCGACAATTGGATATCCTGCTTCAGCAACCCCAATCCGCTTCTGCACTCAAAGCCATGGTGAAAGGGGATGCCCAGGCAGAGAGTGAGTATGCCCTGATTTCACCGATTGTGCGCAGTTACCAGAATACGCTGAAAGAGGAGAAGGCTTACGATTTCCATGGCCTGATCCGCGAAGCGACCAAGCTACTTTCCAAGAAAAGTGCGACGTTTGGCGCGCAGTTTGACCACATTATGGTGGACGAGTACCAGGATATTTCCCCATCCCGTCTGACAATGTTGGAAGCCCTGTGCGGCGGGCAGCGTGATCGCGCACCGGCATTGTTTGCAGTCGGTGATGACTGGCAGGCGATATTCCGTTTTGCTGGTGCAGATGTCAGTCTGACGACCGATTTCCTGACCCGTTTCCCGCACGGCAATATCCGGTATCTGGACACCACTTATCGCTTCCACTCCCAAATCGGCGCAGTGGCAAATCCGTTTGTGCAAGTAAACCCAAAGCAATTGAGTAAACCGCTCAATAGCGTGAAAGTGCAGAAGAAAAAAGCGGTTCATCTGATGCCTTCAGAATCACTGGAGGATGTTTTGGCAACCATCGCCAAAGGTGCAACTGGCGAGCTGCAAACTGTGATGGTTATTGGCCGAAATCACGCCAACCGCCCAGAGCGCTTTTCAAAGTGGCAGGAAGCCTACCCGAACCTGTCACTGAATTTTGTCACCGCCCACGCCAGCAAAGGTCTGGAAGCGGATTATGTTTGCATTGTTGATGTGAACGACGGTGTATTCCCATCGCGTTCAACGGCCGTGGGTATGGAGGCGGCGCTGCTCAGGAGTGATGAAGAAACGCCTCATTCGGAAGAACGCCGCCTGTTTTATGTCGCCCTGACCCGCGCCAAAAAAGAGTGCTGGATATTCACCAATCCGGAAAAGCCTTCGCCATTTGTGGTTGAGCTTTGGCAGGGTGGCTATCCGGTCACCAGTAAAATCCCGAAAAAGGCGCTGGTGGCAGTGTGAAGCGGCGTATTACTTTTCCTAGGGTGAAAAGGGGCAATAGTGAATTGGCGGTCGCGCTCAAAGCTGTTGACTTCGGAAAAGTTATAATTGGGGAACCTCGGATTTTCATTAGTAGGGCTGATAGGCCTAAAACCTATGCTTGCGCGCTATCAGTCAAGAGGTCAAAACATCGATATGCAGATTTCGACCATTGCCAGATTTCACCTATCCATTGAAGCATCTGTTTGACTAGCATAGATAGTGATATTGAACGAGGGGTGTTTGTCTGACCAAACTAAGGCTGTAATACTCCTCGCACCGAAACCGTCTTAATGGTCTCCAATTTCTCAGCCAACAGGCAATGCCGACCACGGTGAGTTGCCTGTCACTTTGAACAATGTCTTGCTAGTGAGGCAAACTCAACTTGCATGATTCAAGAGCCGCACTGGTTAAATTAGTGTGCTACTGTTTATATTCCCCCATCGCTTAGTGGGGACCTCTTGTACCCTCCCGAAATGACGCATCGGCCTGCACTCGTCGCCCCCTAAGCCTAAACCCAACAAGGCTTATTATGTCCATGTTATCGCTCCCCGAGCCCCCCGAGACTGACACGCTTGACGTTCAACTGGTAAAACAGTTTTCGAAATTGTACTTAATCCAATCAGGGTACGAAACGTTGCCCACGGCCATTGTTTACTGCGAGGCGAACTTTGGAAAAATTGACGGGAAAACTGCAAACGGCCTTGTTCGCCTTTCCCCAAATTTCCGTATCCTAGCGGTGATAGATAGCGAGAAATCAGGCTTAGATTCTGGCTATGTGCTCGATGGTGAGTGCAACGGCATTCCAGTTTGTGCCAGTCTGAAGGACGCAATTGACAATGCCGGTGGCATCCCCGATTACTTCATTTTTGGTTTGGCACCATCAAGTGGCATGTATTCAGAATCTGAGAAATCACTCATCCTTTATGCAATGCGACTAGGTATGAATATTGTGAACGGTTTGCATGAGTTTCTAAATGATGACCCTGTTTTCATTTCTTCTTCCGAAACCCTCAATGTCACCATTCTTGATATTCGAAAACCTCATGCGAAGAAAGACTTACAAACGTTTAGCGGGATCATTCATCGGGTTGGCTGCCCTCGAATCCTTGTGGCAGGCACTGACTGTGCGATCGGGAAGCGCACCACAGCGACAATCTTAGCCAATGCGTTGCGTGAGCGCGGCCTGAATGTTGTGCTCATTGCAACAGGACAAACTGGCATCATGCAAGGTGCACGCTATGGTGTTGTTATGGATGCCGTGCCATCGCAATTCTGCGCGGGTGAGCTGGAGTCACTCATTGTGGGTGCATATGAAACCGAGCAACCTGACGTCATTATCATAGAAGGGCAAGGTGCACTCAGTCACCCCGCCTTCACCACGAGTGCTGCTATTCTTCGGGGCTGTGCACCAAATGGGGTCATATTGCAACATGCTCCTAGCAGGGCACATCGAAGTGATTTTGAAAACATGCCGATGCCTTCAGTTCATTCAGAAATCGACCTCATTGAGCTATTTGGTGAAGTTCCGGTGCTGGGTATCACGCTTAATCATGAAGGAATGAGTGCGCATGACATCGAAGAAACAATCAAGGAGTATCACAAGGAGTTTGAACTGCCTGTGACAGATGCTCTCTCTCTGCCTGCTGAGCGTTTATGCCAGATGGTCTTCAATACCTTTCCTGCGCTAAATAAACAGCTTCCAAGTATCACGCAATGATATCCCCCCGATTGGAGATACATTGCCAAAAACTTAAGCACAACGCGCAACGCTTAATAGGAAGACTCTCTCAGCTTGGCATATCAGCCACCCCTGTGATGAAGGTGACTCAAGGGGATCCCCATTTGGCGAAGCTATTTATCGAAGCTGGGGCAACTATGCTGGCGGATTCCCGCATCGATAACATTGAAAGAATGCGTAGTGCAGGCATTCATGTGCCCATTCTGCTAATGCGTACGCCAATGTTAAGTCAGGTCGAGCGAGTCGTCGAACACTGTGAAATTAGCTTGAATACGGAGATAGCGGTGATACATGCCTTGTCGCTGGCGGCAGAAAGGACAGGGCGAACCCATGGCGTGATCATCATGGTTGAATTAGGGGACTTACGTGAAGGGGTCATGCCCAATCTACTAGAAAAGGTGATGAGATATACCCTGAGCCAGCCCAATATTACGCTTGAAGGGATAGGCGCAAATTTAATGTGTCGTCATGGCGTCTCGCCGGATAAAGAAAAAATGTCGCGTTTGTCTGAGTTGGTACAGGCTTTGGAAACCATTTTGTCTGTTTCACTCCCTGTCATTTCGGGCGGAAACTCAGCGAATCTTCTCTGGGCAATGGGTGAGTATAAAGCCAGTCGGGTTAATCACTTGAGGCTAGGAGAAGCTATTTTCCTTGGAAGAGAAACGCTCAAGCAAACAAGGATGATGGATCTACATGTGGATGTTTTCTCGCTCTATGCCGAAGTCATTGAAGTAAATAGAAAGCCTTCTCTACCCTGGGGAGAAATACGTAACAATGCCTTTGGCGAATATAAGAAATGTCATGATCGAGGAGAGGTCAATCAAGCGATACTCGCCATTGGCCGACAAGACGTTTACCCACAAGGGCTCACACCGCCAAAAGGCATCAAGCTGCAAGATGCGAGCAGTGACCATCTTATTGTAGAAACCACCGATGATTCTTTGTGCGTGGGAGAAGAGGTGGCATTTTCTCTGGATTATGCTGCTCTCCTTTCTGCCATGACATCGCCCTACATAACGAAGGTTTATGCGTAATACATACCAATATTTGGTCTTTAGGCTAACAGCACTCATTCAAGTCAATGAACGGAGGGTCTAAAAATGCCTAACAACAATCAACCATCCAATAATCCTTGGGGTGGGAATAAATCGCCCCCTGATCTCAACGAATTTATCGAAAAGATACGCAATGTTAAAAAGTTACTTCCCGGAGGTAACCCATTTAATTTCGGCATTATTCTGATTGTGTTGCTTATCGCTTTATTAATAAAAAGCGCCATATATACCGTGCCTAGCGATTCTGTGGCTGTCGTTCAACGGTTTGGTGAATATGTATATACGGTCTTGCCGGGTTTGCATTTCAAACTTCCCCTTGGTATCGACTCGGTCGAAATTGTTCCAGTAAAGCGTCAACTCAAACAGGAATTCGGTTTTTCCACACCAGAAGCAAATAACCCCTACCAAAGTGCCCGGCTCTTCGACCAAGTGAGAGAAACGCAAATGGTGACGGGCGATCTGAACGCCGCTTTGGTCGAATGGGTTGTGCAGTATCGCATTTCAGACCCCGTTAAGTTTCTGTTTGAAGTACGGCAACCGAGCGCAACGTTACGTTATGTCTCTGAATCGGTGATGCGCGAGGTCGTTGGCGATAGAACCGTTGATGAAGTGATTACCGTTGGGCGGCAGGATATTGAATCAGAAGCACTGATAAAAATGCAGGAGCTATCCAGAAAATATGAGATGGGGTTTAGCATCGACCAAGTGCAATTGAAAAACATTAACCCCCCAGTTCCGGTTCAAGCGTCTTTTAATGAAGTAAATCAGGCGCAACAAGAAAAAGAAAAGTTAATCAATGAAGCCCGCAGGGATTACAACAAAATCATTCCCCTTGCTCTGGGTGAAAAAGACCAACAGATCCGGCAAGCCGATGGTTACCGGTTAAAACGCATTAACGAAGCAGAAGGTGACGTTTCTCGATTCAACGCGCTCTATGCGGAATATCTTAAAGCGCCAGCGGTAACTAAACGAAGGGTCTATATCGAAACCATGCAGTCTGTACTGCCAAAAATTGATGGCAAAATCATCATTGATACCAACTTGGAAGCGATTTTGCCGCTGCTCAACATTAAAGACAGACAGGGAGAGGGACAATGAAAGTCAAAACCGTTGGGGGAGTCGTCGCCCTTATCTCTGTCGTGGCGCTGGTCTTATACAGTGCGCTTTACACGGTAGATGAAGTGGAACAAGTGATCATCACGCAGTTTGGGAAGCCCGTCGGTTCACCCGTGGTAACGCCGGGTTTAAACATCAAGGTGCCATTCATACAGAAAGTCAATGTGGTTGAAAAACGGGTGCTGGAGTGGGATGGCGCCCCTTCTGATATGCCAACAAAAGATAAGCTTTATATCTCTGTTGAATTATTTGCCCGATGGAAAATCGTCGACCCGCTGCAGTACTACCTTCGCCTTAGAGATGAGCGCAGTGCCCAATCGAGGCTTGATGACATACTCGGCAGCGAAACCCGAAATGCGATTGCAAAACATGAATTGATAGAGGTGATCCGCACAACGAAAGACAGAGTGCCAGTGCGAGACGGGTTAATAGGGGACATGGAAGAGACGATAAAAATTGGCACGCTTGTGCCTATTTACAAGGGAAGGAAGCGGGTTGAAGAAGAGATCTTTGCCTCGGCAGCCCAAAAAATACAGGTATTTGGTATTGAGCTGCTTGATATCCGCTTCAAACGCATTAATTACAATGAAAGTGTCCGTCCAAAAATCTATGAACGCATGATCAGTGAGCGTCGCCAGATCGCTGAACGTTTTTTGTCTGAAGGTAACGGCGAGTCAGCAAGAATCCGTGGTGACCGGGTGAGAGAGCTGGACAAGATTCAGTCTGAAGCTTATCGCGAAGTGGAAGAGATCAGAGGGGTGGCGGACGCTAAAGCCGCCGAGATCTACTCACGGGCATACAATCAAAGTGATGAGGCGGTTGAGTTTTTCGAGTTTGTCAGAACATTAAGGTCATACGACGCTGTTTTTTCCGACAATACGTCGGTCATCCTCTCGACCGATGGGGCACTATTTCGTTTTCTGAATGGCTTTGAGACACTTTCGTCGCAGAACAAGACCCTCCAATTAGAAGAGTGATACCTAGTAACCCACACAAATTTTGAATTTCAAGGAGGAAAGACGTCGCCTTTCTGAGCGGGCTGTGTAGTGGTCTAATGAAGCCGGACACTATTTTAGGTGGTAAAGTTGCCACCTGACTAAGAGCTGGAGGCGCATTTAGGTTTGGGGCAAAAAAACTAACCTAACAAACAGCAATTAAACACAAACGGAAACAATTGGGCGGATATCAAGCTGCTTTCATATCCGCATCCTGATATCTCTCTGCAATGTTCTGGAATATCCGCTCTGTAGCGAGGAAGGCATCTACAACATCGGGGTCGAAATGTCGGCCTCGGCCTTCAATAATAATGGTTCGTGCCTGCTCGTGATGGAATGCTGCGCGGTAAATGCGGGTCGAGATCAGGGCGTCATAGACATCTGCCAGCGCGACCAAACGGGCGGGGAAGGGAATTTCTTCTCCCGACAGCCCTTTTGGATAGCCTGAACCATCCCACTGTTCATGGTGGGATGCGGCCATTTCCTGTGCGAAACGCAAAAACCGGCTGCTTTCAATGTCGTTATTTGGCATTGAAAGGGCATCAGCACCGAGTTGAGCATGGGCTTTCATAACCGCATATTCATCGTCGTGGAGCTTTCCCGGCTTCAGGAAGATGGCGTCAGCGATGGCGAGTTTTCCAATGTCGTAAAGGGGCGTGGCACTTTGCAGTAAATCAATCGTTTCATCCGTCAGGAAGTCTGCAAATCTGTCTTGCTTTTTCAGCTCGTAGGCCAGCGTTTTGACGTATGCCTGTTTACGAAGGATATGAGCGGGAGAAGGATTTTCCCGAAGCGCTGCAAGGGCGGATATTCCAGTAATTGTGATGTCACGGGTGAGGCTAATTTCAGTAAAGCGTTCATTGAGTTTCTGGAACATCTGGTTGGTGTGAAAGGCAATGTCGCTCAGCTCTCCGGCATCGCCAACGGTAACGGGGTGATTGAAGTTTCCGTTTGCTGCAAGGGCAAGGGCGCTGCGTTGGCGCTCTACCTGTTCATTGACCAGTCCGGCGCTGTTTTTGGCAATCACAATGATGTAGCCAATCACCACCATCGCGACAAAGAAAAAGGCTTTTAGTATTGCGGTGATCTTTTCAGTCGCTGATTCTGCTATGGCGGTATTGACCAGTGATACTTCTTTGGTAACCACCAGGCCAAGCAGGGTGGTTAGCATGACGACCAGGAAAATCGCGGTGAGCCCCATTTGCGCCGACAGCGATTGGTAGCCTGGCGCACCTGTCTCTTCCCTGGACTGCTGCTTCATTTTGAAGCGGGTACAGCTGATTGAAAGGTCGAGGCTGATCACCATGCCAATCAAGATCAAACCAAACGCCACTTTAAGGCTGTTTTCAAACGGAAAGCCATACAACGCGGCGTACCAAAGCGCGAACCCAATACCACCGAGCGCGAAAATTGTCACATTGGAAGAGAAACAAGGTTCACTGTGTTTAATGGCCCGCACAACCAGACGGCAGAAATACAGGAAAATAAACACGGTTGCGGTGTGTAGCGCCAACACGGCAGTGGGCAGGGTGTCGAGAAACGGGCAGATAAGGTTTCCGTATGAGGTGAAAACCACGACACCAGCCAGATAATGCAGTGCGGGGCGCAGTTGCGACGGTGGCGATGTTTCAGTCATTCATGGCCTTTAGCGGGTGTCATGGCTGTTTAATCCCGCATTGCATTAAGGTGCGCTCGGCAATCATTTCAGTGACCAAAACATGATATTGGTAGGCGGTGCCACCCTGATGGATTTTGGTTTCCGGTTGTAGCAGGGCTTGTTTGGTTAACTGGCTGTAAGTGGAGAAGGTATCGGCGGAAGAGTCGCCAGTGACCGCCATGGCAATCTTGGTGCAGACCGAGAGATTATTCACTAGCGAAATCTGCATTGACTCTTCATTGGCATCACTGACTGTCATGACAGCGAAATAGTCGCCCTCACGAAGCCACAATTCGCCATTCGGCAGCGACATTTTCTCCCCGCCCTGTGTTTCACGCCAATTATCTTCAAACCCAAATTGCACCAGGGCCTGTTTCATTGTTGCTGTGGCAGGAAAATGTTGTGGTGCCATCTCGTTGTTGGCAATCGTGGCTGCAGTAAAAAAGGATGCGGCAAACAGTGAGATTGTTTGAATCAGGAATGCTTTCAATCAGAGTCTCCATTACTGATGCTTACTGCCAAGTGTAGACAGAATGCGACCAGTAAGCTGTGCAACTAAAGCCTAACAACCATTGCGTGATGTCACAAAATTTAATCATGCTTCTTATTATTGCGGTGAAATGCGGCGGCGGAATCTAAAGAAACCCTAAGAGAAACAATGTGAAAATTGGGCGCTTTATCAATAAGTGACGTGTAACTATCACATTGAATTAAAGTCACCTTTTGCCTATATGTTATTAGTATGAGTTTTAAATGTTGGTTCCTGATGTGCGCGTCAGTTGTAAATAAATCCAACAGTATTCGGATATCCTGTCGTTAACTTAAAACGTATCGGGACAATAAAGTACAGAAAAAGCATTACCGGCGAGGACGTTGGATGAACACAAATACCGCAGCTACGAAGAAGCCGCCGGCAAGACAGAGAGAACGCGTGATTATGGGGCTTCAGGCCATGGATTTTATCCAGCATGGTACCGAGGCTTCTTTGACGATTGTGACGCCCTTGGGGCAGAGGCTGGATTTCAAATCCAACTTCATCGGGTTTGACGACCAACAGCATATTTTTTTCACCATGCCCAGGCTGACGAAGCACGAGTATGAAGAGTTTCTGGTTGAAGGCTTCAATGCAGATATCGAAGGGATTTCAGAGCAGGGGGCAGGGGCGCTGGTTCGTTTCCGGACACGAATCGAACATGTTGTTTACCGTCCTGTCCATCTGCTGGTTTTCCCTGTACCACAACAGGCGAAACTGGTATTGCTGCGCAACGAGGTACGTTATGAACTCAGGCTGCCCGGTGACATTCAGCTGGCATCACGCAAATTGAGGGTAGTGCTGACGGATGTGTCTTCCGGTGGCTGTGGCTTCAGTTTTGATGCCATTTCACCGGAGTTCGATGTCGACCTGAAAATCGTGTTGGAAGTGGTGAATGGTACGTCTGGCGACACTTATGCCCTCAGTGGTGCAGTGAAAAACTGCCGTAAAAAACGCGGGCGGCAAAACTACGGCATGGTGTTTGATGAGCCGGGTAAAGCCAACTGTCGCCGTCTGCTCTCCAACCTTATCTATGACGGCACCAAATACGTGTTCAAGAACCCTAAAAAGGATCAAGCGCCGGGCACCAATTAACCTTCCTTTCCTAAGCACCGCAAGTCGGTGCTTTTTCTTGTTTGCATGCTGGAAAACCGCGCTGGTTCAAATGTTAAAGAAAAAATGTCTCATTTGTGAACAGCCCCATTTTGTTGTCTAAACTAATTAAAGACCTCAATAAAATCAGACAGATTTATGACAAACCTGAATTCTGACAACCACTTTGTTACCGCTGCGATTGTGGCTGCTGAGCTCTATAAAGCCAGAGAGATTGCCAATGATATTTCATTGACTGCGAGTAACGCGCGGGCACTGGCGTTGCGTGCAGGGCAGGGGGCGGCAGGGTTTCGCGCCATCACAGATTTTATCGACCAATTGGCCGAAACCACGGTGAAGACCTCGGACATTATCAACCTCAAAGCGGTAACGATAAGCCAGTTGGCAACGGTGACAGTGAGAAAGCGCCGTTCGATTGAGAGCTTTACCAAAGCGGCGAAGATGAGCAAAGACGCCGAATACGTCAGCAGCATTGCGGAACCTATAGAGAAGATCAAAGCTGAGTATGCGGTTGTACTGCGGGAATTTCACCGCGAGGTGCTGCAGCTTTCAGAGCACTTGGACAATCTGGCACGTGAAATCAAAACCGCGTCTGTGTTGTCGGCG
The DNA here is from genome assembly GCF_019209835.1 of Enterovibrio paralichthyis. Taxonomy (NCBI): domain Bacteria; kingdom Pseudomonadati; phylum Pseudomonadota; class Gammaproteobacteria; order Vibrionales; family Vibrionaceae; genus Enterovibrio; species Enterovibrio paralichthyis. Next base: position 77,773 of record NZ_JAHUTS010000013.1, read on the forward strand.
ATGTCCCGAGTGGAAGCTTCCCAGTCTGGGAAAAAATTTGAGGAAGGGCTAAACGTCGTCGCGGACAACGTTTCCAATGCTGCGGTACAGATCCAGCAGCATGTAATGTTGTCGCAGTCACTTTGTCGTGATTTAGCCGAAGAGTACTGAATCTTACGTATTTAAATAGTTATTGCGCAAATTAACGGTTGCGGAGACACCTTGCATGATCACAAGAGAAATTTATTCCGGCGAAACGCATCAATGGTTCATGTTTGGACGTGATCCTTCAAAACCGGAGAAAATCATTGATACCAACCAATACATGATTCGTACCTCCAAAAACGCATTGCTGATGGACCCTGGCGGTATCGAAATTTTCTCTGCCATGCTCGCTTCTGTTGTGAAGCAGGTGCCGATTGACCAAATCCACCATGTATTTGCCTCGCACCAGGATCCGGATATCATTTCCTCCCTGGGACTTTGGGACACTGCTTTATCAGAGGCGAAACTGCATGCGCCCTGGCTTTGGGAAGGGTTTATCCGCCACTTCGGCATGGAAAATATTGAGTATGCCCCGATTGCAGACGAAGGGGGCACTATCGTGTTAAACGGCGTGGAGGTAAGGTTTATTCCGGCTCACTACCTTCATGCTTCGGGCAACTACCATGTTTATGATCCGAAAGCCAAAATCCTTATGAGTGGTGATGTTGGCGCGGCACTTGAAGCGCCGGAAGCGCCGCTTGAAGTGGAAGACTTTGAGGAACATATTCCTAAAATGAAAGGCTTCCACCAACGCTGGATGCCTTCAAACAAAGCGAAAAATGATTGGATTGCCCGTGTGCGTGAGCTGGATATTGAAATGATTTGTCCGCAACATGGCCGGATATTTACCGGCGACAATGTTGGTAAATTCCTGAACTGGCTGGAAGCGTTGGAAGTCGGTGTTGCGGTGCGGTAGCCCAGGTCGTTTAGGTATATAACCAATGAAAAGAGCGTGCGTTGGGCACGCTTTTTTTATTCCCTGAAAACGAGCAATAGGTTCAGGGCTTCACCAGGGTCAACGTTTTCGTGTTCTACATCATCAAAAAAGCGGTTGAAACCCGCTAGGCGTGGGTCGTTCACATTGATGTGGTGGAAACCCATACTCCAGTTGCTGAATTGCCGCTCTGTGATGTTTTTTCGCATCAGTTCAACGATGGAATAGTGGCGCGGGTCGCGGCTGATGGTGTCAAACAGCGGGCCCAGAACCTCAGGTCTCCCTTCAATCACCTGAATAAAGTCCCCGTCTTTGTAGAGCAGCATGCCGGTTACACCAAGCCTTTCGTTTTTCGCCCGGATCGTCGCCAGCATTTCCGCGAACTCCTCATCGGAGAAAAGATGTTCTGCACTGCTGATATAGACTACCTGCTGCAATTCATCGCTCATGGGGGCTCCTGATGTATTACCCGTTTTTCTTTGCCTTTAAGTATGTATCAGATCTGAGCTTTTGCATGGTAAATCACTGGATTTATAGGTTTATCTCTCAGTGTTCTCTTTCACGAAAGTGACAGAAGCCTTGATGGATTGCCCATTGAGAAAGTTCAGCCAACGCACCTGGTGATGCTGCAATTTATCACCCGGGCCTTTCACCTCAACGAACTGGCACTCACTCCCTTTCACCATAAACAGGTCCGGATGACCTGAACGGTTGGCGCGACGGTCAAACAGCAGGCGTGAAAGACAGGATATGAGCTGGCGGGGAGTGATTGTCTCCAATGCTGCTTCCAGCAACGTCCTGTCTATCCATTGCCAGTTAACCCAGTCATTGGCGAGCCCGGATTTAGCATCATAAACGGCGAGCAAATCGAAATTCCCTGCCAAAAATTCCGCATTACGGGCTTCAATTAGCCTTTGCCGGGCAGCAAGAAATTCAGACGAATACATGTCCCTCGGCCCGCGCTGGAAGGGGTTGAGGAAAGCGCCGGGGATGGGGGCGAAAATAATGTCCCAATACAGTAAGCCAAACAGGGCATTGAGCAGGCAGTTTTCGGTATACCAGACTCGCCACCCTAACTGCGCATAGTGATGCGCGGTTTCAAGTTCTACCCGTTGGTTCAGCGCCAATGTGATGGTGTGTTGCTCAAACTGATCGACCGTTTTTTCCGGCGCTGAAATGGCAGTTTTCTTTGAAAGCTGGCGGGCAAGGCGGCAGGCGACATCATGCTCGTCTTCATTAAACGGGTTGCCTAGCATGTCGTTGACATAATTTGCTGCGTCCTCAAAAGCGCCTTGTTTTATCGCAATGCGCGCCAGACGCTCCCTTGCTGGTGGCAAGGTGGATTGTTGATAGAGCGCTTGCGCGTCATCCAGTTGTTCTTCGCGCTCCATGTCCCGCGCAATGTGGTTAGCCAGCCTCTCCCATTTGCGGGAAAGGGGTGACCAGTCGGGTTTGGGAGGGAGGGACGTGGCCAGTGCCAGGATACCTGCGCGGTTTTTTGCTTCAGCATACTGCCAGCAAAGGTCGGCAAGTTCAGAAAGTTTAAGCCAATTTTCTATTTGGTCTCTGTTAGTAAACAGTCTGTCCTCCTGCCTAAGTGTTACGCTCTCAAAGCGGTAGATGCCTAGGTCGTTTAACACAAATTGGCTGAGGTCCTGCCGTGAATTGCCAAAGTAAAGTAACAGGAATACTGGCATGACGTCGTGATGAACACATATGCATGGCGTGGTAAGCCGTGGTGTTTGTTCCGGCGTCAATGTGGCTGAAATACTCTCGACAATCTGCGGTTTTCGAAGGGTCGATTTCAGGTGCAGATGGGAAAAGAGCGACAACAGTTCCGGTTTGGTCAGCAAGGATGCCATAACGTCGAATGGAGGTTGGTGGCTAAGGCTGACCATTTTTGCGCGTTCGAGTGCAACCAGTGCAGCGTCGATATCTTCAATTTCGGCGTAGCTCAGCTTGTCGCGTCGAAACCAGTTGCCGGTTCGTGAAAGCAGTCGCACCAGCAAAAGCTTTGCACCGAGCGGCAGGGCAGAAAAGGTGGTAAGCCAATTGCGTTCAGCTTCGGTTAGTAAGTCTAAATACCTTGCTGCAATCGTGTTGGTAATTGACGTGAAATTATCGAGGTAGTAGTGCGGATGCAGCACTATCATTTCCTGTGACTGGCTCATGGCAACCTAAAATCATTAAACGCGCGTGAAAATTTTTTATGGGGATTTATTCGTTGTGAGCATACCACGACTCATTTCAGGGCTGTTCTTTCTTCTCTCATTCTCCGTTTGGTCGGCGGGGGAGGCATCCAATGCCATCAACAGTACTTTGCCTGTCAAGGCAGCGGATTGCTTAATTGTTGATGATCAAAAGAACATACTGATGATTGATGAAGCCATCAGCGGCCGCTATTCCATTCCCGGTGGCTCTATCATTGGCGATGAAACACCACAGCAGGCGGCAGTGCGCGAGGTATATGAAGAAACTGGCTTGCATGTGACGGTTGGAAAGCAGATAGCCCAGACCTACAACTCCGCCATTTTTAGCTGTGAAATCAAAACGCCGACGCCTTATTTTGTCGATTCCAGCGGAAGAAGGGTGGTCATGGCCTGGTCAGCCCCCCACTTTGGCAAAGAGGTGACCCGTGTTTTGCTAATGCCAGACAATAAAACCGTGCGCGACAATTACCGATTCCCCGAACACAAATGGATGTTCAGGATCTGGGTGCCTGAAGTGTCGCCAAGCGAATTTGTTCTCTCTCCGGGGGAGTCGGATGCGTTAACGCCGTTTTATCGTAGCCAGCTCGATTTCTTGCAATCACTGCATGTTTACCGTGCCCAAAGCCCCGTGTTTGCCATGGCCGTTAAAGCGGTTGTGGTATTGGGCAGCATTTTCTCACCTCTGTTTTTCCTGCTGACGCTGTCGTATATCCGCGCCTATCATGGTCACCGCGCTGCGTTGATTTATGGCGCAGGCTTGATGACGGTTTCCATCATTGTCTTATTGATGTCCACAGTTATTGAAGTGCCGCGCCCCTATTTTATCGACCCAGTATTTCGGGAACACAATACAGTGGGTTACACCCTGCCAAGTTCCATGGTGGCGTTGACGACGTTTTTCTTCAGCTGGCTTTTGATCAACTGGGACAAAGAAAAACACCCGAAAGGAAGAAAGCGCGTAATGTTGCTGTCCGCGGTCAGTGTGTTGTTGATCAGTGCCAAGGTGATGATTCACGGTGAGCACTATCCCTCGGATATTATTGTCGGCTTTGCTATCGGGCTGTTTTGCAGCGTAGGACTCCGCCAACTCAAGGACTGGCGGTTTGCTACCCGAAACCGTGCCCTGACATCAGCAAGGTTCTGGTTTCTGGCTTTTATCGCAGCGGCAATCATCGGGTTGGGGATTCATAAGCCGCACATTGTCTACCTGTCCGCCATCTGCCTTGGTACCTGGTGTGCGTTGATGTGGCTGAAAATATTCCCGACTTACGTATCCGCAGTCAGGCGACCGGCAAAGCTGACATTCTTGCTGATAGCCGGGTTTGGTACGCTGGCGATTGTTGTCCTGGATCATTATTTTTCCGCCAAATATGCCGTCAATGAAGTGATTGTGGCGATGAATTGTGCCGCCGCCTGGGCGGTAGCCGTGTGGGTGCTGGTGGTGACACCGAGGATCTTCCATCGCATGTCAAAACAATAAGATAATGGCTGAAATCTGGGCCAGAAAGTAGAGCGATTTCAGCCGGTTTTACGTGCAGCCTAGCAGGATTTCTTCTTTGAAGCAGGTCACGCCTGAGGTAAAGTGAATGCAGTCAATTTCAACTGCAATTAGCCAGTTGCCGTAAGGAATCACGGCGAGGGTACTGGCATCAGGGAGCAAGATGTTACCAGCACTTAACCATCAGCATACGCTAGACCCGGTTGTTAGCGCATTTCTCGACGCACTCAAATCTGCCGGATTCAAAGGGGATAGCGAAACCTCTTACGCCAGCCGACTGGCTGTCGCCACCGATAACTCTGTCTACCAGCTTCTACCACAAGCTGTTGTTTTTCCCACTTCAAATGAAGATCTCACGCTTATCGGTAAGGTAAGCAGCAAGCCTGAGTTTGCGTCTGTCCGCTTTTCTGCCCGCGGTGGCGGCACAGGTACCAATGGTCAATCGTTGACGCAGCACGTGGTGGTCGATCTTTCCCGCCACATGCGAAAAATTCTGGAAGTGAATGCTGAGGAAGGCTGGGTGCGTGTTCAGGCGGGTGTCGTCAAAGATGCCCTGAATGATGCTTTACGCCCACACGGCTTTTTCTTTTCGCCGGATCTGTCCACCAGTAACCGCGCTACCGTTGGCGGCATGATTAACACAGACGCTTCCGGCCAGGGCTCATTGCGCTATGGCAAAACGTCGGATCATGTGTTGTCGCTTAAGGCCATTCTGGCAGATGGTTCCATGCTGGACACTCAAGCCCTTTCATTTGATGACATCGATGCGATTAAGGGCGGTGACTTTGCTGCCCAGGCGATGCGCAAGGTATCGGCTATCTGCCGCGAAAAGCGCGACGAGATTGAGGCCAAGTTCCCGCCTCTGAACCGCTTCCTGACCGGTTACGATCTGAAAAACGCCTATAACCCTGAGCAGGACACCTTTGATATCGGCCGCGTGTTGTGTGGTGCAGAAGGTTCGCTTGGTTTTATTGCCGAAGCCAAACTCAATATCACGCCAATCCCGAAAGCGCGTACGTTGGTTAATATCAAATACGACAGCTTTGATTCTGCGCTTCGCAGTGCACCAGTGATGGTGGAAGCCAATGCCCTGTCGGTAGAAACCGTAGACTCCCGCGTACTGAACCTTGCCCGTGAAGACATTGTCTGGAACACAGTGAAAGATCTGCTGACAGACGTACCGGGCAAAGAGATGCTTGGCATCAATCTGGTGGAATTTGCAGGAAACGATGTTCAGGAAGTGGCTGATCAGGTCGCGTCACTCTGCAAGCGTCTGGATACGCTGGTGGAAGAGGGCGGCCAAGGTGTGATTGGTTATCAGGTTTGCACCGAACTGGCTTCCATCAACAAAATCTACAACATGCGCAAAAAGGCCGTTGGCCTGTTGGGCGCAACCAAAGGGGCGGCAAAACCGGTCGCCTTCACCGAAGATACCTGTGTGCCACCGGAAAACCTCGCTGACTTTATTGTCGAATTCCGCGCGTTACTGGACAGCCACAAGCTCGATTACGGCATGTTCGGCCATGTTGACGCGGGCGTGTTGCACGTACGTCCTGCCCTTGACCTCTGCGACCCGAAACAAGAACTACTGATGAAAACCCTCTCTGACGACGTCGTAGCGCTGGTTGCCAAATACGGCGGCTTGATGTGGGGTGAGCACGGGAAAGGGTTCCGCTCTGAATACGGTCCCGCTTTCTTTGGTGAGTCCCTGTTTAATGAACTGAGGAAAGTGAAAGCGGCGTTTGACCCCCAAAACCGCATGAATCCCGGCAAGATCTGTACGCCCATTGACAGCACTGACGAGCTGGTCAAAGTCGATGGAGTAAAACGCGGCGCGTATGATCGCCAGATCCCGGTGACAACCCGCGACAGCTTTAAGCAGGCGATGGAATGTAACGGCAATGGCTTGTGTTTTAACTACGACACCAGTTCACCAATGTGTCCGTCGATGAAGATCAGCTACGACCGCCGCCATTCACCAAAAGGCCGTGCAGGTATTGTACGCGAATGGCTGCGCTTGCTGGCAGAGCAAGGCGTTGACCCTGTCACCATGGAAAAAGAGCTGATGGAAAGCACGCCATCAGTCCGTCAGATTTTCGCGCGTTTTAAAAACACCTGGCTTGCAAAAAAAGACGATTACGACTTCTCCCACGAAGTGATGGAAGCCATGAACGGGTGTCTGGCGTGTAAAGCCTGTGCGACCCAGTGTCCAATCAAAGTCGATGTGCCAAGTTTCCGTTCGCGCTTTATTAATCTCTACTACAGCCGGTACCAGCGCCCGGTGAAAGACTATCTGGTCGCCAACATCGAAGGCATGTTGCCTTGGATGGCGAAAGCCCCGGTGCTGGTAAATGCGGTTACCCAGCCTAAATGGGCGCAGACCGTCACAGAAAAAACCATTGGCTACGTGGATACACCGGCGTTATCGGTGCCGACGCTGGCAGAATCGTTGGATGGTCACCACGCACTCCGGTTCGATCTGGCATGGCTTCAGGCATTGAGCAGCGATGAACGTGCGCGCTATGTCCTGATCGTGCAGGATCCGTTCACCAGCTTCTATGAAGCCGATGTGGTGAAAGACATGATCGCATTGGCGGAAAAGCTGGGTAAAAAGCCGATGCTGGTGCCGTTCAAGCCCAATGGTAAAGCGCAGCACATCAAAGGCTTTTTGAAGAAGTTTGCCCGTACCGCGAAAAACACTGCGGATTTCCTGAATCAACTGGCGGCTCTTAACATCCCTATGGTGGGCGTCGATCCGGCACTGGTGCTTTGTTACCGCGATGAATACAACGAAGTGCTGGGCGACAATCGGGGTGATTTCACGGTACTGACTGCCCATGAGTGGTTGCTCGATGTCATTAAAACCGTACCGGAGAAACAAACGGCTGACACTGATGCCTGGTACCTGTTCGCACACTGTACCGAGAAAACCAAACTCCCGAATGCAGAAGCCGAATGGGGACGTATTTTTGGACATTTTGGTGCGACACTGAACGTGGTTGCCGTGGGTTGCTGTGGCATGGCAGGAACATACGGTCATGAGTCCGACAAGCTGGAAAACTCCAAAGGTATTTATGCCTTGAGCTGGCAGCCGAACCTTGAAGCGCTGCCACCGTCACGTTGCATGGCGACAGGCTATTCCTGCCGCAGTCAGGTGAAGCGTCTGGAACACCGGAAAATGAAACACCCGGTTCAGGTGCTTTTGAAGCTGGCTTAGTGGTTACTGCAATCTCCCCCTTTAGAGGCGCATCATGCGCCTCTTTCTTTTCCCGAGCATTTTTGAGTAGATATCTTTGATTCCGTCTTAATAGTTGGGCGGGGAAAGTGGCGGCTCCTGATAGTCTTTTCTAAATAGAAGCTGAGTGGAAAGGAGTCAGTCATGAGCACGCTTCAGCCACATGTTACGTTTCATGGTGTGTGCCGGGAGGCACTCGCGTTTTACGAACAGTCTCTGAATGGAAAGACCACCAAACTGGCGACCTTTGATGAGTCGCCGGTTGAGTTTCCCGCGCATACCCTGGCAAGGGTCATGCACGCAGAATTCATATCACCGGAAGTCACTTTTTATGCGTCGGACGGGTTGGATGACTCCCTGTCGCAGGGGTCGGGCGATGTCGCATTTCACGTCACATTTGGCGATGAACGCCGACAATCAGAGGTTTTTTCTGCACTTTCTGAGATGGGGCAGGTGGTGATGCCGTTGGATTACACGTTTTGGAAAGTGCGCTTCGGGATGGTCACGGACAAATACGGTATCCGCTGGATGCTCAGTTGTCCGGCTGCGGAAGAAGATTGGAAAGACGAAGACGACAGTGAAGACTAAAAGAGAGCCCCGATATTTCGGGGCTTTTTATGCGAAGGGTTATTCGTCATCCGGGCTTAGCCAGCGATAAACGATGCCTGCCAGGAAAGCACCAATCATCGGAGCCACCCAGAACAGCCAAAGCTGGGAGAGTGCCCAGTCACCGACAATCAGTGCAGGACCGGTACTGCGGGCAGGGTTAACCGAGGCATTGGTGATTGGCACACTGATAAGGTGAACAAGAACCAAAGCCAAACCGATAGCAAGTCCTGCAAAACCCGGACTAGAGAGCTTATGTGTTGCTCCAAGAATAACGATAAGGAACATGAAGGTGGTGAGAATTTCTGTCAGCAAGGCGGAGAGAAGGTTGTAACCACCAGGAGAGTGTTCGCCGTAGCCGTTTGATGCCAAACCACCGGATAAATCAAACCCGGGGGCGCCGCTGGCAATAATGTACACCACGTAGGCACCGACAATTGCGCCGGCTACCTGCACAACTATGTAGGGGATAAGTTCGGCAGTCGGGAATCGCCCGCCAGCCCATAACCCGAAGGATACAGCGGGGTTGAGGTGACAACCTGAGATATGGCCGATGGCATAAGCCATGGTGACAACAGTGAGGCCGAAGGCGATGGCAACACCAAGAAAGCCAATGCCGAGTTCAGGGAACGCTGCCGCGAAAACAGCGCTGCCGCATCCGCCCAGAACCAGCCAGAAGGTGCCGATAAACTCGGCAGTTAGTTTTTTAACCATGTCAGTTATTCCTAATCACTAATATAAGGCCCTGAACCCACGCAATAGTTGGAATACGGATTCAGTGTGAGGCATAGCTGTTTGCCGGGGTGGAACTTTTTAATTCAGACAAACGTACCTTTGACTGAGGCGGGCTGATATGCGTCACGTGCCATGAGTGAGAACAAAGCGTAAAAGCGCAGAGGTGATTTGAGGTGTGATCGATGGAGATCTGTGTTAGCGTCAATAAATCAATGGGATATCAGCTTGGAGCGAAGAGATGGTCAAAATAGTGTTTGTCATCGGCCTGATCATTATCGGCGGGCTAGCGATGAAGTTTCTCGACGAAAAATCCCAGAAAAAGGTAGTGATTGGTGTTGGCGTGTTGGCTGCCATCGCGATTCTCAGTCTGATCATTACTGAGCTGATGCGCTAACTGTTTCCTACGTTTACTGATTGTTGAATACAAAAAAGGCGAGCTAACCAGCTCGCCTTTCTGTTATCTATCCCGACTTATCGCGCCGCAGGGCGGTTTCTGCCGCCGGTTGGGCGCTTTTTATTGCCGTTCCCTGCCGGTTTGCCACCTGCCTGATGTTTTGGCTTGCCAGCGGTTGCAGGACGGCCATTACCGTTCGGCTTACCGTTTGCACCTTGGCCATTGCCGTTTGGCTTACCACCTTTAGGCGCACCGTTTTTCGCAGAGCCGTTAGGGTTGCTGCCGCTGCGCGCTGAAGGTTTGCGGATATCCGGCTGATTCGGGTGCTTGGTCGCAAAGCGTTTTGCACCATGACGGCTTGAACCGCGGCGTTGTGCCGGAGTCATTTCTGCTTCACTGCCTTCGCGTGGAACCAGACACTCAGGGCGATCACCAATCAGGTGACGTTTACCCATGCTGATCAATGCTTCACGCAGCAACGGCCAGTTTGCCGGATCGTGGTAGCGCAGGAAGGCTTTGTGCAGACGACGCTGACGTTCACCTTTCGCCACAAACAGCTCTTCACGTTTCTTGTACTTCACACGCTTCAGCGGGTTGGTTTCCGCGTGGTACATCGCGGTTGCGTTACACATTGGCGACGGGTAGAAGTTCTGCACCTGATCACAACGGAAGTCATTTGCTTTCAGCCACAGTGCCAGGTTCATCATGTCTTCGTCGGTACAGCCAGGGTGCGCTGCGATGAAGTAAGGGATCAGGTACTGCTTCTTGCCAGCTTCCTTGGTGTACTTCTCAAACAGCGCTTTAAAGCGATCGTAAGTGCCCATGCCCGGTTTCATCATCAGATCCAGCGTACCTTTCTCGGTATGCTCTGGTGCGATCTTCAGATAGCCGCCCACGTGGTGTGTCACCAGCTCTTTCACGTACTCTGGTGATTCAATCGCCAGGTCGTAACGCACACCGGAAGCGATAACCACTTTCTTCACGCCTTCGAGCTGACGCGCTTCGCGGTACAGGTCGATAGTGTGCTTGTGGTCTGTGTTCAGTTTTTCACAGATTTTCGGGAATACGCACGAAGGACGGCGACAGTTTTTCTCTGCACGCGGATCAGAACAGCCAAGGCGATACATGTTCGCTGTTGGGCCACCCAAATCGGAAATTACACCGGTAAAACCAGGCACTTTTTCGCGGATATCTTTGATCTCACTGATGATCGATTCCTGCGAACGGTTCTGGATGATACGGCCTTCGTGCTCGGTGATAGAACAGAAAGAACAACCACCGAAACAGCCACGCATGATGTTGACAGAGGTTTTGATCATTTCATACGCAGGGATCTTCGCATCGCCGTAACGTGGGTGCGGAACACGTGCGTATGGCAGGCCGAACACATAGTCCATTTCCTCTGTGGTCAGCGGAATTGGCGGGGTGTTGACCCACAGTTCGCGGTCGCCGTGCTTTTGCACCAGCGCACGCGCAGAATATGGGTTGGTTTCCAGATGCATTACGCGGCTGGCGTGAGCATACAGGATACGGTCGTTCAACAGTTTTTCGTAAGAAGGCAGGCGCACGTAGCTGTTCTCAGCGTCGTGGCGCGAAGGGCGAACCATTACTGGTTTCGCTTCTTCTTCTTTCTTCTCAGTCGCGCAGGCTGTTTCAACTGCGTATGGGTTTGGCATCGCCATCGCTTTGCCTGGCTTGTCGATACGCGAGCTGTCGATTTCCGTCATCTCTTCCGGAACAGTTTTCAGCATCACGGCTGTACCCGGAATACGGGTCATCTCAGCAATATCTTCGCCGCGTGAAAGACGGTGGGCAACTTCAACCAGTGCACGCTCTGCATTACCAAACAGTAGGATGTCTGCTTTCGCATCACACAGAATGGAACGGCGGACTTTGTCAGACCAGTAATCATAGTGTGCAAGACGACGCAGGCTGGCTTCGATACCACCCAGAACGATAGGGGTTTCTTTGTAGGCTTCTTTACAGCGCTGGGAGTAAACCAGTGCAGCGCGGTCAGGACGTTTGCCACCTTCGTTGCCTGGGGTGTAAGCATCGTCATGACGTGGTTTGCGGTCGGCGGTGTAGCGGTTGATCATGGAGTCCATGTTACCCGCAGTCACACCGAAGAAGAGGTTAGGCTGGCCCAGCGCCATAAACGCGGTTTTGTCCTGCCATTCAGGTTGCGCAATGATACCTACGCGAAAGCCCTGCGCTTCAAGCACACGGCCGATTACCGCCATACCAAAGCTAGGGTGATCGACATAAGCATCGCCGGTGACAATGATGATGTCACAGCTATCCCAGCCAAGCATGTCCATTTCTTCCCGGCTTGTTGGCAGGAAAGGAGCGGGACCAAAGCATTCAGCCCAATATGGTTGGTATTCGTTGATCGGAGTTACAGAATTGCGCATTTTTTAACCTCTTTCTCGCGAGGCGTGAATTATAGCGGCTTGGAAGGTGGAGAGCCAGAGCGATTAAACCCGCAGTTTTGCAAGGTTTTAGCCGTTCATACTGTGATTGGGGTGTTTAACTTGCAAACTAGTCAGAAAAACGGCCTCTGACAGTGAGTGACTGGCAGAGGCCAACTTCAGATTGGAGGGTTATTTGCGGTAAACCGAACGCCCATAAGAATAGGTGTCGCACACCGTGCGGTCATCGCCTAGAGTCATGAGAACAAAGAGCTTGTCTTCCAATGACTGGGCATGTTCCATCCGGAATTTCATCAGCTGGGTGGCGTGCAGATCCAAAATGACAAAATCCGCTTCTTTACCGGCTTCAAAGTTGCCGACGTAGTTATCCAGTGACAGTGCCTTTGCGCCGCCTAATGTGGCCTGATACAGGGATTTCAGCGGATGCAGCTTTTTACCCTGAAGTTGCATCACCTTGTAGGCTTCACTCATGGTCTGGAGCAGGGAAAAGCTGGTGCCAGCACCCACGTCTGTGCCCATGCCGACTTTGATGCCTTTGTCTTCCATTTCATCGAGTGGGAACAGCCCAGAACCCAGAAAAAGGTTGGACGTGGGACAGAACGCGATGGCTGAGTCGGTTTCCGACAGGCGTTTGCATTCGCCGTCACACAGGTGAATGCCATGGGCGAACACTGAGCGACTGGAAAGCAATCCGTGTTGGTCGTAGACATCAAGATAGTTTTTGCTGTCCGGAAACAATTCCTGCACCCATTCGATTTCTTTCTTGTTTTCGGAAAGGTGGGTGTGCATGTACACGTCGGGGTATTCCTCCAGCAATTTGCCCGCCAAACGTAACTGTTCAGGGGAGCTGGTTGGGGCGAAGCGAGGGGTGACGGCGTAATGCAGGCGGCCTTTGTTGTGCCATTTCTCAATCAACGCTTTGCTGTCGGCGTAGCCTGATTCGGGCGTGTCGGTCAGATCGTCCGGCGCATTTCTGTCCATCAGGACTTTACCCGCGATCATGCGCAGGTTGCGCTTTTCGGCTTCCTGGAAAAAGACATCCACAGAGGCTTTATGTACCGTGCCGAAAACAAGGGCTGTCGTCGTACCGTTACGGGCCAGTTCATCCAAAAACTGCACCGCGACTTCACGGGCGTAATCCACATTGGCGAAGCGCTTTTCTTCGGGAAAGGTGTAGTTGTTCAGCCAATCGAGAAGTTGCTCGCCATAGGCGGCAATCATCCCAGTTTGGGGATAGTGGATATGGGTATCGATAAAACCAGGGGTGATCAGTTTGTTTTCAAGTTCGACGATTTCTACGCTGTCATCCAGCGTCGGCAGGATGTCGGCAGCATGGCCGACTTTGACCACATGGCCGTCGGCGATGAGCAATATGCCATCGTCGAAGTATTGGTATGAGTTTTCCAAACCCACGTCCGTAGGGTTAGCAAGGCTGTGCAGGATGGCAGCGCGAAAGGCTTTTGCCGGATGAGCTTTTGGGTCTTTCATTCCTTTATGCCCTTATTTTCTCGTTATTCTTATTGTCATCTCTATTAAGGATAGAGAGCTTTTCCGTCTGTTTCTGCGCTTCCTGTTCCCGTTTGTTGGCGATCTGCGCCCCCTGATAACAAGCGATAAGCTCTCCTGCTACAGATACGGCGATTTCCGCCGGGTGTTTTCCCTTGACCGCGTCAATGCCTATCGGGCAGATCATGGTGTTGATGGCCTCGTCATCAAAGCCACGCTCTTTCAAGCGATAGTCGAAGCGTTTGCGCTTGGAAAGGGAGCCAATCAGTCCGAAATAGCGGCTGTCCCCGCGTTTCAGGATGTCGCGCGAAAGGTCGAAATCGAGCTGGTGGTTGTGGGTGAGCACGAGATACATGCTGTTTGTGGGCAGTGTTGCCACTTCGCCAACCGGATCGTCCGAGACCCGCATTTCCACGTTATCAGGAATGTAATCGGGGAATTGATCTTCACGCTCATCAATCCAAATCACCTTAAATGGCAGGGTGGCAAGGATATGTACCAGCGCTTTGGCAACATGGCCTGCACCAAACAGCGCCAGTGTATGGCGCTGCTGCCCGATAGGTTCAAAGCTTAATGTGACCATGCCACCGCAGCACTGGCCGAGGCGTGCACCGAGATTGAAGCGTTCGATTTTCATCTCGCTGTCGCCTTGCACCAACATTTCCTGCGCGGTTTGCATCGCGACGTGTTCGAGGTGTCCACCGCCGATGGTGGCGGTGACGCCATCTTCCGTTACCAGCATTTTGGTACCCGCGCCACGGGGGACTGACCCCTTGTCTTCCAGCACAGTCACCATTACGCACGGTGTGCCTTTGGCCTGAAACTCCGCCAGCGCCTGGATCCAATTGTCTTTAAACATCACAGCCTCCAAGGTTCGGGTTCGTTTCTACAGCGCAAATGACGCTGGCGATTTGCCTTTCCGCGCCCGTTTGATGGCGTTGTAAACCTGCTCAGGCGTGGCCGGGGCAGGGAGGTGCGGGATTTCGCCATCCTCTGCAACGCTCACAATGGCATCACGGAGCGCGCTCCACACGGAAATCGCCAACATGAACGGCGGTTCACCCACAGCTTTAGAATGGAATACCGTGTCTTCAGGGTTGGCGCGGTTTTCGACCAGCTTGGTATTGAAGATCTCCGGCGTATCAGCCACGGCCGGGATCTTGTAACTGGCGGGGCCTGCCGTCATTAGCTGGCCTTTGTCGTTCCACACTAGCTCTTCGGTGGTCAGCCAGCCCATACCCTGGATAAAGCCGCCTTCCACCTGACCGACATCAATGGCCGGGTTCAAGGATGCGCCCACATCGTGCAGGATGTCTGTGCGCAGCACTCTGTATTCGCCGGTGAGGGTATCGACAATCACTTCCGAGCAGGAAACGCCGTAGGCGAAGTAATAGAACGGACGGCCACGGGCTTTGTCGTGATCATAGAAAATCTTGGGTGTGCGGTAGAAACCAGATGCCGCCAGCGAGATTTGGTTCAGCCAGCAAAGCTCGGTGAAATCGGCAAAGGTCATGGTCTGTTTATCGCCCATGGTGACGATGCCATTGCTGAACATGACCTCTTCCGGCGCGACATCAAAATGGGATGAGGCGAAGTTCACCATACGTTCTTTGATGGTCAGTGCCGCGTTTTGTGCTGCTTTACCGTTGAGGTCAGTACCGGATGATGCCGCCGTTGGCGAGGTATTCGGCACTTTTTCCGTGTTGGTGGCGGTGATTTGAATCGTGTTGATGTCCACGTTGAAGGTTTCAGCCACAATTTGTGCCACCTTGGTGTTGAGACCTTGCCCCATTTCCGTCCCCCCGTGGTTGAGGGAAATACTGCCATCGGTGTAAACCGTCACCAGTGCGCCAGCCTGATTGAGGAAGGTGGCTGTGAAGGAAATGCCGAATTTGACTGGTGTCAGCGACATCCCTTTTTTCAAGATGGGGCTATTGGCGTTAAATTCCGCAATAGCTTTGCGACGCGCCTGATAGTCGCAGGACATTTCCAGCTCGGCGGTCATTTCGTGGATAAAGTTATCTTCCACTTTTTGGTAGTAATGGGTTTCGTCGCGGCCTTCACCGGCATAGTAGTTGGCTTTGCGAACATCCAACGGGTCTTTGCCAAGGTGACAGGCGATGGTGTCCATCACGTGTTCAATGGTCATCATGCCCTGTGGGCCACCAAATCCGCGGTAGGCGGTGTTGGATGCCGTGTTGGTTTTCACGCAGTGTCCGGTGACAGTGGCATTTCCAAGGAAGTAGGCGTTGTCGGAGTGAAACATGGCGCGGTCGACAATCGAGCGCGACAAGTCCGGCGAATGCCCGGCGTTACCGGCAACCACAATTTCGATGCCCTGAATCACGCCATTGTCGTCAAAGCCCACTTTATATTGGTTAAAGAAGGGGTGGCGTTTGCCTGTCATCATCATGTCTTCACGGCGTGGCAGGCGGAATTTCACCGGTTGTCCGGTTTGATTCGCAATCACCGCCGCGATACAGGCAGGGCCAGCGGCCTGAGTTTCCTTGCCGCCGAAACCGCCGCCCATGCGGCGCATGTCGATCAGCACTTTGTGCATAGGCACGCCCAGCACTGACGCAACCAGCTTTTGGACTTCGGTTGGGTTTTGGGTCGAGCAATAGACAATCACGCCGCCATCTTCCGTGGGCATCACGCTTGAAACCTGAGTTTCCAGATAAAAATGTTCCTGCCCGCCAATGTGCAATGAGCCTTCCAATACGTGTTTCGCGCTGGCAATGGCAGCGACAGAATCGCCCCGTTTCTGGGTATGACTGTCGGTGACAAACAGCTTTTGCGCCAGCGCTTGTTCAACATCCAGTGCGGCAGGCAAAAGTTCGTATTCGATGATAGCGGCCTGCGCGCCTTTGCGGGCGTTATCGAGGCTGTCTGCAGCCACGGCAATCACGGGCTGGCCGACATACACCACTTTGCCGTCTGCAAGCATTGGGTCTCCCGGCAAGATAGGGCCAATATCCAGCTCGCCCGGCACATCGTTGGCGGTGATCACGGTGCGCACGCCCGGTACTTTGTAGCAAGGCGACACATCGAGTTTGGTGATGTTGGCGTGGGCATGAGGGCTCATCAGCGCATAGACGTGCAGTTGATTGGGAAATTCTGCGCGGTCGTCAATATAGAGCGCTTCACCGGACACCTGTTTCTCGGCGCTCTCATGTTTGACCGATTTGCCGACGCCGGTGGCCAGTCCTGCTTTGGCTTGGGCGGTCATTTCTTCCATGGTCATGGCCGGGGTCGTTTTACGGGACATAATGAATCACCCTCGTTTCAATCATTTTTCCATCAGCGGCGTAGCTGAGCTCGGTGAACATGCGATAAAGCAGGTTGGCAGCGGTTTCAGTGCGGTATTCCTTGGTTGCCCTGAAATCGGAAATCGGCGAAAAGTCGCTTTCCAGGGCTTTCATCGCCGCCTGAATCGTCGTGGCAGAAAGCGGTTGACCCACCAATGCCTGTTCACAGTGACTTGCCCGCGCAGGAATTGCGGCCATGCCACCGAAGGCAATCCGCGCTTCTGTAACTGTGTCACCGTCAAAGGTCAGCCTGAACGCGCCGCAGACAGCAGAGATATCGTCGTCGAAACGCTTGGAAATCTTGTACGCCTTGAAGGCTTTGTCCGGCTGTGGCTTGGGAATGCGGATCGTCTGGATAAACTCCGACGGTTGCAGCGCCGTCACTTTGTAGTCTTTGAAGAAATCTTCCAGCGCGATCTCACGGGTAACGTCACCACGACGCAGGATGATGGTCGACGCCAGGGCAATCAGCAGCGGTGGCCCGTCTCCGATTGGAGAGGCATTGGCAATGTTGCCACCAGTGGTTCCCTGGTTGCGGATCTGCAGCGATGCAAAGCGTTGCAACAGGGCACTGAAATCCGGGTAGTGGGGTAGCAATGCGCGGTAGACATCGGTAAAGGGCACGTTGGCGCCAATTTCGATGTGGGTGTCGGTTTCAATGACGGTTTTGATGTCATCAACGTGGCCGAGGTAAACCAGTTTATCGATATCGCGGTGGAACTGGGTGACTTCCAGCGCCAGATCTGTGCCGCCAGCCAGCAGTTTGGCAGTCGGATGCGCCATCAGGATTTTCGCCAGCTCATCACTGCTGGTGGGTGTGAATGCTGACTTTCCATCGGCTTGGTACTCCAGCTCCGGCTTGCCAATCGCAGTCAGTTTCTCAATGGTTTCGCGCTCGTACTCGGCGAACTGGTCGCGGATAGGGGCTTCCTGACTCAGCGACAGCGCGGCTTCAACGATAGGGCGGTAACCGGTGCAGCGACAAAGGTTTCCAGCCAACGCCTCATAGGTTTCTTCCTTGTCGGCATTGGGATGGTTCTTGGTCAGTGCGAACATCGACATGATAAAGCCGGGCGTACAATAGCCACACTGACTGCCGTGAAAATCAACAATGGCTTGCTGAACCGGGTGAAGCGCCGCTTTGGTACGCAGGTCTTCCACTGTAATCAGCTGCTTGCCATGCAGGGCAGAAACAAAGGTCAGGCAAGAGTTCACGCTGCGGTATTCAAGCTTACCATCAACCACTTCACCCAATACGACTGTACAGGCACCGCAATCGCCCGAACCACATCCTTCTTTCGTTCCTGTTTTACGAACGTGTTCGCGCAGGTAATTCAATACAGTCAGGTTAGGGGAAATATCACCCTCTTCCTGCAAGGTCTGATTTAAGAGAAAACGGATCACACGGCCTCCATGACGATTTCGTATCCATTGATTACAAACTAGTCATTTCTGACCGCGCGGTCAACAAATCGATAACAATTGAAAATCATGAATTTAACAATTAAAAGTACTTTAAAATCATTAAGTAAGATGTATGGAGACGGATATTCAACAGAAATTGTAACTATAGATTGTATACAATTTGTGAGATTGATCGTTTCAAATTCTTGGAAGTAAGATTTGTAAAGCAGAAAGAGACACAAAAACCGGCGGTTTTGTGTCGCTTTCCAGAAGGGTTGGAGCTGGGACTAGGCTTTCTTTTTCAACACATTTGAAAACACGGCATGCAAATCCTGGGTGGCAGAATCATCATGAAGGTTCAGCTTGGATTTGATGTGGTCAAGATGCGTTTTCATCAGGGAAATGGCGCGTTCTTTGTCCTTGGCCTCGATAGCATCAAGCAATGCCGTATGTTCATCAAACGAGCAGTTGTGCTTCTTGGTGGATTCATACAGCGCAATGATCAGCGAACATTGGGAAACCAGACTGCGCTGGAAGCTCATCAGCGGGATGTTGTTTGCCATGGCGGCCAGTTCAATATGGAACTCACCGGAAAGTCGGATGCTGCGTCCGGTGTCATTTTGGGCGATCGCTTCATGTTCTTCTGCGACCATAGCGCGGCATTTGGCGATTTGTTCTCTGGTAGCGTGTTCTGCAGCCAGTTCAACGATGGCCAGCTCCATTACCTCGCGGGCTTTCAGGATTTGCAGCGCTTCATCAACGGAAGGGGATGCCACAATCGAGCCACGGTTTGGGCGGGTGCTGACAACCTGCTCTATCGAAAGTCGCAGCAGGGCACGGCGGATTATGGTGCGGCTGACGCCAAAGATTTCGCCCAGCGCTTCCTCGCTCAGCTTGGTGCCGGGAGGCAGGCGCTGTTCAAGAATCGCATCAAAAATATGGCCGTAAACAATGTCATCCTGCGTGAGTTTAGGGTTTGTCGATTTGGATTTCTTATTGGTTGCTTTGAGAAGCCCTGTCATACAGTTTTTCCTTTTCAAACCCATGGCGGCGTTTGAGTCTGCTGTCAAATAACGTTCTGAAAGCGAACGTAAACTTATAATCTTGATTATGTTTTGTATAAGAATAGCTGAAGTGATTGTACAACATTGCCTCAACGATTGTATCGGCGGTGTTATTGGTTTGTGGCGCGGGTAATAAAAGCGGCTCCCCTGACCAAGCAGGAGAGCCGTCGCGGTTATCCGGTGAGTGTGAAAACGAGCGGGTTAGAGATTGAGCAAGCTGTCCGTGCTGAATTTGGCCGCGAGAATACCTGCAATTGCTACTTCCTCGTCTGTGTCTGAAATGTCACCGGACACACCGACTGCGCCGAGCAATTCAGCATGGTCATCACGAATAAGCACGCCGCCCGGCACGGGAACGAGATTTCCTTGTGCCAGCGTGGAAACTGACGAGATAAAACAGGGTCGGGTCTGGGCATCATCGGCGATTTTTCGCGACGAACAACCAAGCGCGATCGCTCCCCACGCTTTGGCAATCGCGATCTCCGGTCGCATCATGCTTGAGCCATCCTGCCGTTGCAGCGAAATCAGCGCGCCACCTCTGTCCAGAATAGCGACTGTCAGTGGCGCGGTTTTCCGCTCCTGCGCAGCGAGAAATACCTGCGAGGTAATTTCCAGCGCCTTTATCATCGTCAGATTTTCCATTTAAGCTCTCCTTATGAGCCAATACCAATCATTCGAGTTTTGCGTAGCAGGGGATAGTGAGGAAATCAGCAAAATGGGCATCGGTTGAGAGTGTAAAAAATAACTCCGATGCTTCGTCGAATTTGCGGTTTCCGTCTGCGCCTGCTGACGTTTTCATGTCCTTCACTTCTTCATTCAGCCATTGTCTGAACAGCGCCGTGGTAAAAGGTCTGCCGTCGTCCAGACTGACCTCATGCTTCAACCACTGCCAGATGTTGGCGCGGGAAATTTCAGCCGTGGCGGCATCTTCCATCAGGCCATAAATGGGCACGCAGCCGATGCCGCGCAGCCAGGCTTCCATGTAAAGCACGGCAATGCGGATATTCTTCCTGACACCGGCTTCATCCTTTGGCCCCTGGCTGGGTCTGAGTAGCACCTCGCTGTTAAAGCTGCCGTCCGGAATGAAATGGCGTTGGTTGGTCGCGCCTGCGAGGTATTCATCGAAAATTGTTCTGGCCAGCGTGACCAAATGGGGGTGAGCGACCCAAGTGCCGTCATGGCCGTTGGTCGCTTCCCGGCGTTTGTCTTCAATCACTTTTTGGGTGACGCGCGCCATTTCTTCCGGATCTTTTGACGGGATAAAGGCCGACATGCCGCCAATTGCCAGTGCGCCGCGTCGGTGACAGGTTTGGATCAGGCGTTTGCTGTAAGCCTCCAGAAAAGGCTGATCCATTCCGATAGCATGGCGATCCGGCAAGATGCGATCGGTGTGGTTCTTGAGCGTTTTGATATAGCTGAAGATGTAGTCCCAGCGCCCGCAGTTCATTCCCACGATGTGTTTGCGCATGGCATAGAGGATCTCTTCCATCTGGAAGACAGCGGGGAGGGTTTCAATCAGAACTGTCGCTCGAATAGTGCCCGTTTCTGCGCCAACGTAGTTCTCTGAAAAGTCGAACACCGACTCCCACCACGCTGCTTCTTCCATGGACTCAAGCTTAGGCAGGTAAAAGTAAACGCCCTGACCACGCTCTTTTCTGCTTTGGTAGTTGTGAAAAAAGTAGAGGCCAAAGTCCATCAGGCTTGCGGGCATGGGGTGACCATCAAACAGGATGTGCGCTTCCTTGAGGTGTAAACCGCGGGGGCGGTGGATCAGTGTGGCGGGTTTATCCACCAACTGATAATGCTTGCCGTTAGCCGGTTCATGGTAAGAAATAGTGCCGAGGTTGGCGTCACGCATGTTGATTTGGCCGTTCACCATATTCTCCCAGGTCGGGGAGGTGGCATCTTCAAAGCAGCACATAAACACGTTCGCGCCAGAGTTCAGCGCATTGATCACCATCTTGCGATCGACCGGGCCGGTAATTTCCACCCGTCTGTCAGTCAGGGGCGCTGGAATAGCGGCGACCTTCCAGCTTTTGTCATTGCGGATTGTTGCGGTGTCGTGGCGAAAATCCGGTAAAGCGCCGTTATCAAATTCCTGCTGCTTTTGTTTTCGTGCTTGAAGTAGCGCTTCTAGCGGGCTTGCAAACTTCTCACACAAAGCCTGGAGGAATGCCAGGGCTTCGCCGCTCAGTATGTCTTTCGCGTCCTGACTGAACAGAGAGCCTGTGATGACTAGTCTTTCGTGACCAGTGGCTTGAGTCAGGTGATCCTGATTTTTCGTTGTTTCATACATCGGTAAGGTCCTTTATTAATGTATACAATCTAACTTTATTAAAATTTCATTTAGTTGTTCTTATAGTGAACAATAAAAGCACAATGTTAATGCAATGTGAATAACCATTTTTAATAATTCTTCTTCGACAGTAGCTTGCTAAGTCTCTCCTTTAACCCTCCTACAGCGCTTCTCAGGCCTTTCTTTCAGTCTCTTCGTGAAAGTGCATTGTTTAAAAAGTGTTAAGAAAACTCTTGCGTTCAATAAATAATCGATCTAAGAATACAATTAACACTAAAATTGTATACAAAAGGAGTTTTTGTATGGGAAAGATGAGAGCCATTGATGCTGCCGTTGAAGTTTTGAAGCGTGAAGGCGTGGTAAAAGCGTTCGGTGTGCCCGGTGCGGCAATCAACCCGTTCTACTCGGCGTTGAAAAAATCAGGGGGGATTGATCATATCCTTGCCCGTCATGTCGAAGGGGCGTCCCACATGGCAGAGGGCTACACCAGAGCAAATCCGGGCAATATCGGTGTCTGTATCGGTACGTCTGGCCCGGCGGGCACAGACATGATCACCGGCCTTTATTCGGCGCAGGCTGACTCCATTCCCATTCTTTGTATTACGGGGCAGGCGCCCAGAGCGCGGTTACACAAGGAAGACTTTCAGGCGGTGGACATTGAATCCATTGCCCGCCCTGTGACCAAGTGGTGTTCAACTGTGTTGGAACCTGCCCAGGTGCCCCGCGCTATCCAACATGCCTTCCATGTTATGCGCTCCGGCCGCCCCGGCCCTGTGTTGATTGACCTGCCGCTGGATGTGCAACTGGCTGAGATTGAATTTGATATCGACAGCTATGAGCCATTAGCGCCGTACAAGCCTGCCATCACCCGCACTCAGGCCGAAAAGGCGATGGAGATGCTCAACGATGCTGAGCGCCCGCTGATTGTTGCCGGCGGCGGTGTGATTAACGCCAATGCGTCAGCGCTTTTGCAGGAGTTCGCTGAAATTGTCGGTGTGCCTGTTATTCCGACCTTGATGGGCTGGGGCACCATTGCCGATGACCACGAGTTAATGGCGGGCATGGTTGGCCTTCAAACCTCCCACCGTTACGGGAACGCCTCGATGTTGGCATCCGATCTGGTGTTTGGTATCGGTAATCGCTGGGCTAACCGCCATACCGGATCGGTGGATGTGTATACCGAAGGCCGAAAGTTTATCCATATCGACATCGAACCGACCCAGATTGGCCGTGTTTTCTGCCCTGATCTTGGCATTGTGTCGGACGCCCACGAAGCACTGTCTGTACTGATTGATGTTGCCAAAGCCTGGAAAGCGCAAGGGAAACTGCGTGACCGCACTGAATGGGTGAGCGAATGCCAGCAGCGCAAAGCGACCATGTTGCGCAAAACCCACTACACCGAGCAGCCAGTCAAACCGATGCGTGTGTATGAAGAGATGAACCGGGTGTTCGACCGCGATACCTGCTACGTCAGCACCATCGGGTTGTCCCAGATTGCTGCGGCGCAATTCCTTCATGTTTACAAGCCACGCCACTGGATTAATTGCGGGCAGGCTGGCCCGCTGGGTTGGACGGTTCCGGCAGCCCTTGGCGTTCGCGCTGCTGACCCAGAGCGTCAAATCGTGGCGATTTCCGGCGACTATGACTTCCAGTTCATGATTGAGGAGCTGGCAGTCGGTGCTCAGTTCAACCTGCCATACGTGCATGTTCTGGTGAATAACTCCTATCTGGGATTGATTCGTCAGGCGCAGCGCCAGTTCGACATTGATTACTGCGTGCAGCTGGCATTTGAAAACCAGAACGCGCCGGATTTAGCTGATTATGGCGTCGACCATGTGACTGTGGTGGAAGGGCTGGGTTGTAAAGCCCTGCGTGTCACAGACCCCGAGCAGATTGCCCCCGCACTTGAACAAGCCAAAGCGTTGATGCAAGCACACCGCGTGCCTGTGGTGGTGGAAATCATGCTGGAAAAGGTGACCAACATTGCCATGGGCGCAGAGATCAACGCCGTGAACGAGTTTGAATCACTGGCGGAATCTATTGCCGATGCGCCGACGGCATTAGCCGCAGAGCGTCGCTGATCAACGTAGACAGATAAGGACATTGCTATGCCAAAACTTGCTGCCAATTTATCCATGTTGTTTAACGAACTGCCCTTTATCGAGCGCTTTAGCGCGGCTGCCAACTTCGGTTTTAAAGGGGTGGAATACCTCTTCCCCTATGCGTTTGATGCCAATGAGCTGAAAGCCGAACTGGATAGAAACCACCTCAAGCAGGTGCTGTTTAACCTTCCGGCCGGAGACTGGGACGCGGGCGACCGCGGTATAGCCGCTGACCCATCAAGGATTGATGAGTTTCGCGCTGGCGTCTCGCTCGCGATTGAATACGCCAAGGTGCTTGGGTGTGAGCAGGTCAACTGTCTGGCAGGGATCGTGCCGGCAGGCGTCAGTCAGGAAGCTGCAGAAGAAACCTTGATTGAAAATCTGAAATTTGCCAACGACCAGTTGGAGAAAGCTGGGATTCGCTTGGTGATTGAAGCGATTAACACCCGCGATATTCCGGGCTTTGCCCTGACCAATACCCGACAGGCGCTGCGCATTTGTGATGCGGTGGGAAGCGAGAATCTTTCGCTGCAATACGACATCTACCACATGCAGATTATGGAGGGGGATATCGCCCCGACCCTGAAATCCACACTCAGTCGGATTGGCCATATCCAAATCGCGGATAACCCTGGGCGGCATGAACCTGGTACCGGTGAGCTGAATTATCACTTTTTGTTCCGCTATATCGATGAGATTGGCTATCAGGGCTGGGTGGGTTGCGAATACAAGCCTGCCACCACCACGGAAGAGGGCCTGAAATGGCTCGTGGATTACAACCAGAATGAGGAGTAAGGGAATGACGACTATCGCGTTTATCGGAACGGGCATTATGGGCAAACCCATGGCGGAAAACCTGCAAAAAGCAGGCTATCAACTGCATCTTTCCGAAAGCCGCAGCCCTGCGCCATCTTCTTTGGTGGAAGGCGGAGCCAAAACCTATCCAACCAACCGAGAAGCGGTAAAAGAGGCGGAATATATCATCGTTATGGTGCCCAACACGCCGGATGTAGAGAACGTCCTGTTTGGTGATGATGGCATTGAGCCAATGCTGGACAGCGGCAAAACCGTTATCGACATGAGTTCTATCTCCCCGATTGAAACTCAAGCGTTTGCAGCCAGGGTCAATGAAAGCGGTGCGGCTTATCTGGATGCACCGGTCTCCGGCGGCGAAGTGGGCGCGATCAATGCCACGTTGACCATCATGGTGGGAGGGGACGAGGCTGTCTTTGAACGGGCGCTGCCCTTGTTTGGCGCGATGGGTAAGAACATCAATCTGGTTGGCGATAACGGCGCGGGTCAGGTGTGTAAGGTCGCGAACCAAATCATCGTGGCACTCAATATTGAAGCGGTTTCAGAAGCCTTGGTATTCGCATCTAAAGCCGGTGCTGATCCGGCGCGTATCCGCAATGCGCTGATGGGCGGATTTGCCAACTCCAAAGTGCTCGAAGTGCATGGCGAGCGTATGGTGAAAGGCACGTTTGATCCGGGCTTTCGCATCCGTTTGCATCAGAAAGATTTGAACCTCGCGCTGACTGGCGCTGAAACCCTGGGGGTAGCGTTACCAAACACCCGATCGGCGCAGGAGCTGTTCAGCCTTTGTGCAGAGCAAGGGGGAGGGGATTGGGATCACTCCGCACTGGTCAAGGCCATTGAATCTCTATCCAACCACAACATTCGCGGTGAGTAGCACTTTGTTTGCTCCCGGCGTTTAGATTTTCGTTTTATCGGTCCTTTGTTTTTGCCCGCTTCTTTCACGACGGGCTTTTTTTCTATGGAGACACGCAATGGAACAGCTGGATGCTTTGAAGGAAAAAAGGGAAAACTATCATGCTCACCCTGAGCAGGAACCCGTTTTCATTGGCGGCATGACACCGTCACTTTTTCTGCGCAAATTGTTCGATTCAGCGGTCGATGCCGCTTTGCCTTACGGCAATATGGCGAACTTCTTGCCACATGACCGTACAGGAAAGCTGGTGGTAATTGGGGCAGGGAAGGCAGCAGCATCCATGGCTCAGTCGCTGGAAGAGCACTGGCAAGGCCCTTTGCAGGGCGTGGTCGTGACCCGTTACCAACATGGCGCGCCGTGCCGTTTTATTGAAGTGGTGGAAGCCTCCCATCCGGTTCCTGACGACGAAGGGGAAAGGGTCGCCAAGCGGATCCTGAACCTTGTCTCCGACCTTGACGAAAACGACACCGTGATTTGTCTCCTTTCAGGCGGAGGCTCAGCGCTGCTCAGTTTGCCTGCTCCGGGTATTTCGTTTGCAGAAAAGCAGGCTATAAACAAGGCGCTGCTTAAATCCGGTGCGGCGATTGATGAAATAAACTGCGTTCGTAAGCACCTGTCGGCGATTAAAGGCGGGCGGCTGGCAATGGCGGCCTATCCAGCCACCATGCTGACGCTGGCAATATCCGATGTGCCGGGTGATGCAGAAGATGTGATTGCCTCGGGCCCAACCGTCGCAGACCCAACAACCCGCCGGGATGCCATCAATATCCTCGATAAGTACGATATTCCGGTAAGTCTGGACGTGACAAGGTGGCTGGAAAGTGACGCCTCTGAGACCCCAAAACCGGGTGATCCACGACTTTTCAACAGCCGGTTGGAGATAATCTCTACGCCGATGAAATCATTATTGGCTGCACAGGAAGAAGCCGAAGCCATGGGCATTCCAGCTTATATTCTTGGTGACAATTTGGAAGGAGAAGCGCGGGATGTCGCTTTGGTGCATGCTGCAATGGCAACCAGCGCAGCAAGGCATGACCAGCCATTTCCCGTCCCCTGCGTGATCCTCTCTGGCGGGGAGACCACGGTGACAGTCAAAGGCAATGGGCGAGGCGGTCGTAACTGCGAGTTTTTACTTTCTCTCTATCAGGCTTTAGAAAAAGCGCCTGATGTCAGGGGGCGGATCTATGCACTTGCCTGTGATACCGATGGTATTGATGGGGTGGAAGACAACGCGGGTGCAGAGCTGAAACCGTCCTTTTATGCAGCGGCAGAAGTGCTGGGATTGTCGCCGGGTGACTATCTTGCTGACAATGACAGCTATGGCTTCTTTCAGGCGTTAAATGCCTTGATCCTGACCGAGCCTACCCGCACTAACGTCAACGATTTCAGAGCAATCCTTATCCTGCCAGAAGCCTGAAATGCGAAGGTTTCTTGTGGATGCACTGGATGATCGCTGTGGGATTCATTAAAGTTGTGGTTACGCACTTTAATGAATCCACGGATGGGCAATGTCACGTATCAGGACGAAAAATCAGGAAAAAATCATCGAAGTGGCCAGCCAGCTGTTCGCAGAAAAAGGCTATGCGGCAACCACGACGGCTGAAATCGCCCAGCGTGCTGAAATTCCCAAGCCCAACCTCTATTACTACTTCAGCACCAAAGACAACCTCTACCGCGCAGTGCTGGAAAGCGTGACCCAGCCTTTGCTGGAAGCCTCATACCCGATAGAACAGCTTGATGACCCACGGGAAGCGATTACCCAATATATCCGCACCAAACTCCATATCTCCAAAGAGCACGCTGCCGCTTCTAAAACCTTCGCCGCAGAAGTGATGGCCGGCGCACCACACCTTCCGAGAGACATTGCCGAAGCGCTGTTGGATCAGTCCAAAATGATCCTGAGTAAGTTCGAGCGCTGGATAGAGAAGGGTTGGATGGATCCTGTCTCCCCCAAACACCTGATGTTTATGCTCTGGTCATCCACCCAGACTTACGCAGACTTCAACTGGCAGATTTGTCAGGTCAGCGGTCAGTATGAGTTGGACGACAACGACTTCGAAGAAGCGGCCACGTTTCTGACCAATATGGTGCTGAGAGGGTGCGGGGTGAAGCATGCAGACTGACGAATTGCTCTTGGTTCTTCCCCCTTTTAAAGGGGGAAGTTAGATGGGGGTTTTGGTTCTTTGCGCTTTGGTGGTGTGAATTGGAAAGGGACAGAAATCATTTAGAGTCAGAGTTCTAATCCGCTCACTTCGGATAATTTAATTTTGGGGAAAACTAAGTAGACGACTTTGTTGTTGGAGAGCATTGGCTGCTGGCGCAGCCAAAAGAATGCTATTGCCTATTGACCTGAGAAGGGCTCATAAGTGTTATGCATTTACCCGCCGAACCAAAGTCTTACTGCACCCAATACTAAGAAGATGGCGCCTAAGATTTTTATCTATATGACTATCCAATAAGTGGACTAAAAATTCTACATCTTCTATGACCTTGCTTACTTCAGAAGAGGAAATTTTAGTCAGACTAACCTTTGGTCTATCGCAATTATGAATGCAGTCATGCCTCCTCTGAATTAAAACAGCATACCGACTGGATAGCTTTTCAACCATTGCCTTCTTTTTCTTTTCTTTGTCAGGGTTAGAAAGCTTTCTATAATCTGTCGCCGTTATTCCCATCAAACGATGCTTGGCCGATTTATTTAAAAGCCAATCTTCCATCATCGGTTTACCAAGAATCTTATTGGAATCATCCATAATATGGTTGAATAGGTCTTTTATCTTAACCAATGAAAGAACATTATCTTTTTCTATTAGCTCTCGGGCCGCGTTTCGCCATTTCCAGTTAGAGTTTGTCGTGTGCGCTTGAAGTAAAGAGCTAATTGGTAACTTTAGCGATTTAATCTTGTCATTTAGTCTAATAGCATTGTCGAAATTTTTTGCATTCAGGATCTTCGACAAGACATCTGCGAAGGCATCACAGAAATACGCATCTAGTGCACCAATCGCCATCATCCAAGAAGCTCGGTATATATCGTCTTTCAACGTGGAGTCAGACAAAGAGTCAGCATGACTCTTCAGCTCTCTTGATCGTTGAATATCCTGACTAAAGTGGCTTAAGGCCGTCTTTGGCATAATTTTTCCTTAAGATGCATAACAGCTTATTAGCGGGCAACTTGCCCGTTTAGTAGAAATCCGGGACGCCCGATTAGTCCGCGTACGCTTGTGCCAGCTTACCATATAGCTGAGCAAAATCAGTGAGCTGAGTTTTATGGTTGCAACTTGAATGGGATAAAACGGGCGTCCCGTACTAAAAACCAGCTCATTATTGCTATATTCATTTCACTGTATATTTACACAGATGAAATGCATGAGAAAAATTTAGACTTTGTGGGATGATTCGAGCACTCGGTTGGTTGAAGCGCTAACTTACTTTGGGGCAGCAACGTGCCAGAACAGATCGGTCTGACATGAGTAGGGACATTTATGTGTCAGTGGCTTTGCTAAATTAGCAATTTATGAATAACTTATTATAAGGTAAGTCCGGCAATTAATACTTCTTCGTACAATGCGTACAATGCGTACTTTGCCTGCTTATATTTAAATCCAATGCAACCTCTTGTATTTATAGGTTTATTATTGAAGTATCTCGAAATGAGTAAGAATTCCATTTTTCGAGAGTTAGTAGTGACAATTGACCAAGGAAGAAGTCGCTGTGCTGTGTTTTAAATCCGTGATAATAGTCACGAATTGGGACGAGGGAAATCCGATTTCTCCCGAATGTAAAGGCTTATGAGAATTGCAAAAGGTTGGGAGCTAACCATTAGTAAAGATTGGGAATAGTTCAAAATGTTACGCGATTTGAAGTAGTATGTTAATTAAGATTGTTAACATTCTATGCCCTTGATTGAAGCACCGGAATAAAAGTCGGGCACCAGAAGCTATTCTGGCTTTTTTTGCATTAAATTTCAGTGTATTATGCCAATAAATCAATCTAACAACTATATAGAGCGTCAGTATGAACGATATAACAGATCAAGAAATCGAATCGTACCCGATAAACGAGTTTCAGCTAACAACCACACCAAACGACTTTAATATTTCGACAATAATTTCTTTTATAAGCTCTAAGGTTTTTAAGATCCCTGCGTTTCAAAGACACTACGTATGGGATATAAAACGCGCATCGAAACTAATTGAATCTCTTCTTATTGGTTTACCAATCCCTCAAATATTTTTATATGAAAGTGGTAAAAATGAGTTCTTGGTAATTGATGGCCAACAACGTCTGATGACACTTTACTACTTTTTTAATGGTCGTTTCCCTAAGAAGGAAAAGCGGTCAGAATTAAGAGCTATTTTTGATGAGCAAGGTTATATCCCTGAAAAGATAATGCAGGATGACAACTACTTCCAAAGATTTAACCTAAGACTAGATGGATTAGTTGATGGACAAGAAAATCGTTTCAACGGGAAAAACTACAATACATTAGGTGAAAGTCAAATGGCTCTCAACCTGGCAACAATAAGAAACATGATCATTAAACCAGTAGCAACTGAAGATGACGAAGATGGAGCCATGTTTGAGATATTCAACCGACTGAATAGTGGCGGTATGAATTTGACTCCACAAGAAATTAGAATGAGTCTATATCATTCTAAATTCAACGTAAGCCTAATAAATTTAAACGAGAACAATATTTGGCGTAACACCATTCTCGGAAAAGACATTGTCGACATGAGACTAAATGATGTTGAAGCTATTCTACGTACGCTAGCAATGGTACATAGCCGCGAAGAATATAAAACCACAATATCTGGTTTTCTAAATACATTCTCGAATGCAACAAAATCATTTTCTCAAGAAGATACAGATTTCTTCAAAGAACTTTGGGATAGCTTCATGGTGGCATGTGAAGGTTTGCAAGTTGAAGATTTTAGAACTGGTGCTAGTCGTTTGAGTATTACTTTATTCGAGTCAGTATTCTATGCAGCGTGCCGTTCGTCTGTAGAACAAAAAAATGTAAACATACCGAAAATCACCTCAGAATACTTAGCTCTCTTGAAGTCAGACGATATATTCATTGAGTCTAGTACAGGTAAAACGACTCGAAGAGACAGTGTAGTGATGAGAACTGACCGTGCTAGAACTCTGCTACAGGAATATATCAATGGCCAATGATGATTCTGGACGAAGAGCTATTTGTGCACTCTATAATGACTATGGTGAGAATTACAATTTCTTGATAGAAAATAGTCAGATCAGCATAGCCAATGACTACAAAGCTCAGTATTCCAAAGTAATGCTGCTATCTACAGCAAGTTATTTTGAAAGCAAGATTATCCAAATCATGTTTGAGATGTTGAACCCTAGTACGTGTTCAATTACTCACGGTTTTATGGAAACTAAAGCGTTAAAGCGCCAGTATCATACTCTTTTCAATTGGGACCAAAGCAACGCAAACCAATTTTTTTCACTGTTTGGTGCTGAGTTTAAAGAATTCATGAAAGCCAAGCTAGCTGAGGATACAGAGCTGAATAGTAGTATTAGCGACTTCATGATCTTAGGATCTACAAGAAATAAGCTCGTACATGGGAATTACGCTACATTTCAGCTCACTCTAACGGCGGAAGACATTTATGCTAAATTCGAAAGCGCCATTAAGTTTGTTGATTCATTGTTACCTTTGAGTGACGAATTCCGAAGAGTTCAATCCGAAGCTTCTGAAGAAGAACAAGAACCAGCTTAAAGTTAATATTTTAAATTGCATCTTTTAATAAAGGCTCCTTACGGAGCCTTATTTGTATATTATATGGGGGAGTTGAAAAGTTTTAAAAACGTTGATAGTTAGTTCAAATTACCCCGTGATACAACACGGGAAGTCACGACGAACAGCATTAGAAGAATGGATAACTTCTAGTATAGCAAAACCCCATGAACAGGATGTGCATGAGTAAAAGGCCTATCCAGTAATGGGGCATGAACGTGCCATAGCAGTTCGACATGACAAGAGTATGGGCAAAACCAACCCCATCCTAACCTTCCCCTTGAAAAGGGGAAGGAACTAAAAACTGGAGGCGCATTCAGTTTTGGGGACAAAATTGAGCTAGCCCAGTCTATCCAATCCGATTAAACCTTGAACTGAAAAGTGACCGATTGCCCCTGATTAACTCAACAAATGACTTCTAAATGCACTCAAGAAAAGGCACTTTTAGAAAAAGTTCAATTTATCAGTTTCATCCCTGCGCGCTCGCCACCTCAAGTCTGTTATTTTATCCAGCACTTCCACATCAAGGATAGGCAAGGGCAGCGTTGTTTTTCCTAACTCCTTAAGGTGCCTGTCCATGTATTATTTAAGAGCGAATGTTCGTGCGAAAAAACAGGGGTACGATCAATAGTCTATTGGTCATTAATCTCAAAAGCATTCAGCCACTTATCGCCCCATAGATATCGAGCAATCCAATATTGGTGAGGCTGAGTTATTTCTGGGTCTAATTTCAAATCATCAATAAGTTTTGATAAGTTTAGCTCTATGTTATCGGTATCTAATGCTTGAAATATTTCATCTTTTGCAGTTAATGCATATGAATCGTCTTCATAGATATTGAAAAAGAAATCACATTTTTCATTGGTGGCAACATGACCGATTCCTAAGAAACCTTCATCTTGAACGAGATAACTCAAGTAATCAGAATCTTTGTTTTTATTGACTTTTTCTAATGCGAACCAATCGCCAATGTTATCTGAACTGTTATCTGGGATTGGGAATGCAATAAACGTTGAAATCAGATCTTTTTCGACGAGCCTTTTTATAAGGTTGTAGGCGTGAAGATAATCTTCAAAGTAAATCCTAGATGTCATCCCTTGAGCATCATGGCAAATGTTGAGTTTTGGGAGGTATTCAAAATCCTTGTTCAGATATTTGTTGGCAATTCCCCGAATGATGTCGAAACCAGCTTTACTCACTGTGTGCCTCCCGGTATATGTGCTTTGTTCATAAGCTTTCACTCTTACTCAATCTAACAATACAACTAACATTTGACCATCCGGATACAATCCGATTAAAACTAAAAAGTGCCTGACTGCCCCCTGATGAACTCAACCAACACCTGCAACTAACCCTACTGTCAGTTGCAGGTTGTGACTGTTCCCCTCCCAAAAGCTATCCCCCGGTGGAACAAACGGCTCCCTTTCCCTTGCTGCTGATGGTCATCGATACCCATCATCATCCCTGTGTTTAAACAAAGAATTAATTGTAATGAAAAGGGAAGAGATAACAGTGAGTGGTCAATCCGGCTTGATATACAGCAATGAGAAAAACAGCGCCAAATGGATGTTTGGCTTTGCATTTGTACTGTTCCTTCCGGTTTTATCTTTGCTCTACATGGTTTGGACATCCTGGTCCTTTGTGATTTTTGTGGCTGCGCTTGGCTTTCTGCTTATGTTTTTGGTTTTATTTTGTATTGGGAAATACCACCACAACCTTTTTCAGGCTTTGGGAGAAACGCCATTGCTACTTGAACCTGAGCACTGCGTTTGTGGTGAAAGAACCAAAGCGACAATCTTTGTTAGTCAAAGAGACTTCAGCCGAGTCAGTTCTTTGAAATTCCAGTGCATGAGGGAAGACAAATCCCAAACCATGCCGAGAGAGGTTCTTTACGAATACCACTACACCGTCAAACCCGTCAATGAGGGTGACGGAACACGACTGGAGTTTGAAATAGAGACTCAGGAACAAGATCCGGCCACCTGTCGACTTTTCACCACTTCCGCTGTGCGAATCCGCTGGGAATTGTCCTTTGAATATGTTGAAAAAATGGAACGGGTCAGGCGCACTTGGGATGTACCGGTTGTAAGTTCCAAGGCAGCTTAATAATGGTGGGATGACAGGAAAGTCGAAATATTGGGACGAAGTCTCAGGCACTGGAAACATAGAGTTAGGTTACGTACAACCAAAAGGAATTGGGTGATGGCTGCGTTTTTTATGATTGCTGGGCTGATTGGGATGTTATTCACCTGGCTGACCGGATTTATGATGCCCTGGTCTTTCGTGACCTTTCTGGTTGTTTTTGCGGTAGCGCTCATCTGGGCACTTCGTAACACGAATGGTCAGTATGGCTCGGATGGTGGTGGCGTCTATTACAGCGATTCAGACAGTGGTTCTTCTGGCGATAGCTTTGGCGGTGGTGATTGCGGCGGCGGCGGTGGTGATTGAGCGCACCGGAAGATGAGAAAG
This sequence comes from Enterovibrio paralichthyis, assembly GCF_019209835.1. NCBI lineage: Bacteria > Pseudomonadati > Pseudomonadota > Gammaproteobacteria > Vibrionales > Vibrionaceae > Enterovibrio > Enterovibrio paralichthyis. Next base: position 111,480 of record NZ_JAHUTS010000013.1, read on the forward strand.
GAAAGTCATCCCGTATCAGATAACTTTCCCTGTTTCTTTTTATTTCATTGACGCAGCTCTTTCTGCCAACCTTTTCGCCGCGGCGCGGTGTTTCGCCATCAGCTCCTGCGTATCGACGTCAACCAGCTCGCCGTCAACAACTCGCCATTCTCCGTTGACCATCACTCGATCTGCACGGTGTGCACCGCAAAGTACCAGCGCGGCCAGTGGCTCGTGACTGCCGGAAAACTGAATTTCATCGAGCTTGAACATGGCAATATCGGCCAGCATGCCCTTGGCGATGGTGCCGATATCTTTGCGGCCGATGTTTCTTGCGGAGCCTTGTGTCGCCCAGCGGAAAGCATCAAGGTGGCTGACGTTGGCGGAGCCGTAACGCAGACGCTGGATATAGGTTGCCATTCTCAGTTCATTGACGAGATTCGAACCGTCGTTTGAGGCGGAACCATCAACACCGAGCCCAACAGACGCGCCGGCTTGTTCCAGTTCTAGATTCCGGCAAATTCCAGAGGCAAGCATCATGTTCGAACTGGGGCAATGGCAAATTCCAATTCCAGCTTTTCCAAGCCGACTAATTTCCTCATCATTGAAATGAATGCCGTGTGCCAGCCAGGTTCTGTCATGCAGCCAACCTACCTCTTCCAGATAGTCAACCGGGCGATAGCCAAAGCGCTCCAGGCAGAAATTTTCTTCGTCGATGGTTTCGCAGAGGTGGGTATGGAGCATCACTTGGTGTTCTTTGGCAACGAACGCTGTCTCTTTCATTAATTCAGTCGTCACCGAGAATGGCGAGCAGGGCGCAAGGGCAATTTGGGTCATGCCGCCAAATTCAGGCTGATGGTATTCGCGGATCAAGCGAAGGCTGTCATCAATGATCGCCTGTTCGGTCTGAATGGTGAGCCTTGGCGGCAGGCCACCCTGATCTTCGCCAAGGCTCATTGAGCCCCGTGTCAGCACTGTGCGAAGCCCCAGCTTTCTGGTCGCCTCCACCTGAATATCAATAGCGTGCTCCAAACCCACAGGGATCAGGTAGTGGTGGTCGGATGCCGTGGTACAGCCGGAAAGCAGCAACTCGGCACTGGCAAGCTCTGTGCCGAGGCGCATCATCTCCTCATCCAACCCCGCCCAAACCGGATAGAGGGCTTTGAGCCAGTGGAAAAGTTCTTTATCCAGAGCATCCGGGTAAGCGCGGGTGAGGGTTTGGTAAAAGTGGTGGTGGGCATTGATAAGACCCGGCAGCACCACATGCTCTGAGGCATCAAAGGTGTGGTCAATGGGTTGTGAGGGGGATTGGCCTTTAGCAACTAACTCGATGATGGTGTTGCCTTGAACAACGATACCGCCGCTTGCGTCATGAACTGTGCCTGTCCAAATTGCGAGAGGGTTTTTAATCCATGTGCTTGCCATGTATTTGCATCCTTTGCGGGTATGAGGTTCGCCCCGGCTTTTTGATCAGCGCGGGGCGAGAGTGGAGAGGTTAAGGTGTCGGTTTATGGTTTGTGGAAACATCGTTTTGGCTCGAATCCCTGACAACAACAGGATCCGCCGTTTCCTCGTCCAGCGGCTGGGTGTATTCGCTGTTTCTTTCTTCTTCCTCTGCCTGAATTTCTGCCTGAACGTCTTCCTTGGTTTTTGGCAGAATCAGGTTAAGCAAGACAGCGACGATGGTGCCGGTAGTGATGCCTGAGTGCAGTAGCTGGGCAACATCATAGTTCAAGTGCTGGAGCAGGGAAGGTTTGATGGTCACCGCCAAACCTGCGGCGAGTGACACACAGATAACCAGCGCGTTGCGGCGCGTATCGGCGGCTCTCACCAACATGCGGATACCTGCGTAGGCGATCATTCCGAACATAATAAAGCCAACGCCACCGAGAACGGGTTTTGGCACAGTCACGGCCAGCGCGCCGAATTTCGGGAACAGGCCAGCAAGGATCAGCAATGCCCCTGTAGTGCCCACCACGAAGCGGCTCGCCACACCTGTGATACCGACAATACCTACATTTTGGCTAAACGATGCCAGCGGCGTGGCACCGAAGATAGAGCCAATCGCACTGCCGATGCCGTCACCCAATAGACCTCGTTTTAAATCTTTACCAGAAATGGTGCGGTGACAGTTGCTGGCAAGGGCAAGGAAGTCACCCGTTGCTTCGGCAATCACCACAATGTAGGCAAGAGACATGCTGATAATGGCTGGCCAGGAGAAACTGAATCCGAATTTGAAAGGTTCTGGTGTGGCAAACCAACTGGCTTCACTGATCTGGTTCATGTCGACCATACCCATGCTGAGTGCGACCAGATAACCGCCAGCCAGACCAATCACAATGGCTGAAGCGGCCACCGAGCCTTTAGCGTAAGTTGCTACCAGCAACACCACCAGAAGGGAAATAGCCGCCAGGAAGAGTTTAGGAAGGGTCGCAAAGTTTTCGCTGCCCGCGGGCGCATCGCCCACCCAGTTCATGGCAACGGGCAGAATGGTCAAGCCGATGAGGGTGACCACCACGCCACTGACAACGGGCGGAAACAGCTTTCGGATATGCTCCATAAAAAACGCGGAGACAATGACCAGACAAGCGCCAACCAAGGCTGCACCCATGATGCCGGAAACGCCATCAGCCTTACCGATACCAATGGCAACGCCAAGAAACGCAAAGCTTGAGCCCATGACAACCGGGAGTCTTATCCCTACGGGCCCCAAACCGAGACATTGCACAATGGTAATGAGTCCGGAGACGAAAAGGGCGGCATTGACCAGGATGACCACATCACCGCCTGGTAATCCGATGGCGGTGCCGACAATCAGTGGTACCGCAATAATTCCGCCAATCGACGCAAGCATATGCTGAATAGCAAGCAGGAGTGTCTGGCCTGCAGGTGGTTTATCGTTTAGTTCATAGAGCAGTTTCATAACTTCTTCCTTCAAGCCGCCTTAAATCCGTGTTGTTGGCGGCGCTGGTGGTGAATGTTGAATTACCCCTTGGGACGGTTTGTGGTCCTTTAAAACTAAAAATAAAGCGAAAAAATAGGGACCTCTTTGGGTCCCTTGGTTGTTAACCGAGAATGATGAGTTTGAACACAAACAGGATGCTCAATGCATACATGGCAATCGAGATATCGGAGAATTTTCCGGTACCCGCTTTGAGTACGGTGTAGGTGATGAAACCCAGTGCAATACCGTTAGAGATAGAGAAAGTCAGCGGCATCATCAGGGCGGTCACAGCCGCAGGAACAGAGTCTGTAAAGTCATCCCAGTTGACGTTGCGGATACTGCCCATCATGAGAAATGCCACGTAAATCAGCGCGCCGGCTGTGGCATACGCAGGGATCATACCTGCTAATGGCGCAAGGAATATGGCCGCCAAGAACAAGATGCCCACCACAATGGCTGACAGGCCGGTTCTTGCGCCGGCTGATACACCAGCGGCACTTTCTACGTAACTGGTTACCGGTGGACAGCCGAAGCAGGCACCGATCACGCTAGACAGACTGTCGGCTTTCAGGGCTTTTGGCAGACCTTCAATTTCACCGGTTTCCTTGTTTACCAGGTTTGCGCGCTCCGCCACACCCATCAGGGTGCCTGCGGTATCAAACATGTTCACAAACAGGAAGGCCAGGATGATGCTAATCATGCCGACATTCATCGCGCCTGCGATATCCATGGCTAAAAAGGTGGGGGCAATACTGGGCGGCGCAGAGAAAATGCCCTGGTATTCAAAAAGGCCAAGTCCAAGACCAATCAGGGTTACGCTGAATATGCCGATCAATACCGCGCCAAATACCTGCTTCACGGAAAGTACCGAGATAATAAAGAAACAGACTGCGGCGAGAATCGCCTGTGGCTGGGTAAAGTCACCCAAAGTCACCAGAGTGGCTGGGCTGCCAACAACAATGCCTGCGCTTTTCAGGCCGATAATGCCAAGGAAAAGGCCGACACCGGCTGTCATGGCGTAACGCAGTGAAGAGGGAATGCTATTGATGATCCATTCCCGGACCCGCGAAATGCTGAGGCCGACAAAGATAACGCCAGAGATAAACACAGCGCCGAGCGCGACCTGCCAGCTGTAACCCATTTCCCCAACCACAGTAAAGGCGAAGAAAGCGTTCAGCCCCATGCCGGGAGCAAGCCCCACCGGCCAGTTGGCAAACAGCCCCATCATCAGCGTACCAATGGCTGCACCAATGCAGGTGGCAACAAACAGCGCGCCGGGATCCATCCCAGAAGCTGACATGATATTGGGGTTCACGAAAATGATGTAAGCCATGGTGGCAAAAGTGGTGATCCCGCCAATCAGTTCGTTTTTGACCGAAGTGCCGTGTTGGCTGAGTTTAAAGTAACGTTCGAGAAAGCCACCCTTTCCTATAGGTTGCTCAACAGTGCTTTGCTTTTCCATTGTCTCATTCCTGTTGTTCGAGGATAGGCTGCGGGTTTTCCTTTCCGCAGCGTTCCGGTTTTGATTCCAGTGAACATTGTGTAAGCCACTAACATTGATTCGAGACGTTTAACTGCCTCTGTACGTTGAAAAGCTATAGGGCGAAACGAGCAAAGGGACATGGTAATGGGCATTGTCATCATCGATGCCAAAGCGGATTACTACATCATCAAGAAAGGGAATATCGGTAAGGGACACACCGCTCTTTTTGAAGTACTCGGCGGTGTTGAACTGGAGCTGGTATTTCCCGCGCTGGAATTCTGCACCTTCCAGAAGAGGAGAGTCGGTACGGCCATCGTGGTTAGTTGTTGTTGTCATAACATGGCTCAGCGAATTGCCATCGACTTTATACAGCGATACCTCAATGCCTGCGCCGGGCTTTCCCGAAGCGGTGTCGAGCACATGTGTTGTCAGTCTTCCCATTGGCTTCCGTTCCTTATATTGCGGGTTGTTACTTTATTTATACCTTCAATCTGCCTGATTTTGAGAGCAATTGTGGCAATTGTGATCCTATGCGTTTCAACCGATGTGCACAGTTATGAATTTAAAATGTACACAATATTTAATTCTTGTAAAGGTCAAAAATTGTGCAATGTTAATATTGAGAAAACGGTTAAAAGCCCATGTGGCGGGGCTCTATAGCAAGAAATAGCGATGTTCTTAGTCAGTTTTGAATGTTCTGAAACATGAAGTTGGCAACATTCTATTAACTTGTTCTTGTAAATTGTATACAAAGTGTAATACTAAAAATGCACTTGCCGACGATAGATAGATCATTTGATGACCTGCGCTTTAGAAGTAGAGAAAGAAAACGGCAATGCGATATGACTTTGACGCTAGGTTTAATGACAGGAATCACGCGATGAGTAGTGACTATCCAAGGGATTTAAAAGGCTATGGTGCTCATCCTCCCCACGCAAGGTGGCCGGGAGAGGCTCGGATTGCCGTTTCTTTTGTACTCAATTATGAAGAAGGTGGCGAGCGTTGTGTCTTGCACGGTGACAGGGAATCGGAAGCATTCTTGTCTGAAATTCCCGCTGCGCAGCCGTTGGCCGGTGTTCGTCATATCAGCATGGAATCGATTTATGAATACGGTTCGCGTGCTGGCGTGTGGCGCGTATTGCGACTGTTCCGTCACCATGAGATCCCGCTGACCATCTTTGCTGTCGGCATGGCGGCAGAGCGTTACCCGGAAGTGATTCAGGCAATGGCTGAAGAAGGCCATGAGATTTGCAGTCACGGCTACCGCTGGATTGACTATCAATACGTGCGCGAAGAAGACGAGCGCGAAGACATGCAAAAAGCCATCGACGCGATTAAGAAAGTGACCGGAGAGCGTCCGCTTGGATGGTACACCGGCAGAACCAGCCCTAACACGCGCAGGCTGGTGGCAGAAGAAGGTGGCTTTCTCTATGACTCTGATGCCTATGATGATGACTTGCCGTACTGGCATGAAGAGGGCACAGAGCCGGGTCATCCACAGTTGGTGATCCCTTACTCTCTGGACGCCAACGACATGCGCTTTTCGACCGTGCAGGGCTTTAACTCAGGCGAGCAATTCTTCCAGTACCTGAAAGACAGCTTCGATGTTCTTTATGAAGAAGGGCAGGATGCGCCGAAAATGCTCTCAATTGGCCTACATTGCCGTTTGATTGGGCGTCCTGGGCGGTTAGCGGCGTTGAAGCGGTTTATTGAATACGTCAAACAACACGATAGGGTTTGGATAACCCGTCGGGTTGATATTGCCAATCACTGGCATAAGCATCATCCCCATCCAAGTATGACCAAGGAGAAGGCGTAGAAATGGCAGTATTTTCAACGTGTCGCCCCAGCGAACTTACCAGAGAACAGTTTGTAGAAATTTTTGGTGGCGTATATGAGCACAGTCCTTGGGTTGCTGAACTGGCGTACGAATCTGGTCTTGATGCAAAGTTCGACGATCAGGAAGCCTTGCATTCACTGATGGCAGACGTGCTTAACAATGCTGAAGATGCAGCAAAAATGCAGGTGGTTCAGGCGCACCCGGATCTGGCTGGCAGGGCGGCACAGGCGGGAGAGCTGACGGTTGAGTCCACATCCGAACAAGCCAGTGCAGGTATTGATAAATGCACGCCGGAAGAGTTTGCCCGCTTTACCGATTTCAACGACCGCTACAAGGAGAAGTTCCGCTTCCCGTTCATCATGGCAGTGAAAGGGGCGAACCGGCACCTGATCCTGGAAGCGTTCGAAAAGCGCTTACAAAACGATGTAATAACTGAATTCGACACAGCGATTGCGGAAATTAACAAGATCGCTTTGTTCAGGCTACGTGATTTGTAGCTGCTCTGGGTACTGGACGCTTACTACTTAACAAGTCGTCCAGTCAATTCAGCGTCTCGCAAATTGAAGCTCGCCGGAGGCTCGTTCGAAGCCCCAGCCAAAGTGAAAGGGGAAAAGACGCGACCTTTTGTATCAATAAATGCCACTGTCTGTTTGGCAGTAAGGCGTTGAGATCTCGTTGATAAAGGAAGCAATGTAAATGGAAAATCGTCCTGATTTCGTCAAACTCGTGAATCTCGCCAGCAGTCGTCTGGGTGCGCAGGCTATATTCGCAACCGATGACTTCTTCGCCGACAAGCAGCGTCTTGTCGATGATGCCCCGCCGCAATGGAAAGAAGGTGTCTATGACGAGAATGGCAAGTGGATGGATGGCTGGGAGTCGCGCCGCAAGCGCGAAGAAGGCCACGACTTTTGTGTGATTCGCCTTGGCTTGCCGGGGAAAATTGTCGGTGTCGACATCGATACCGCACATTTTACCGGTAACTATCCGCCCTCTGCCTCACTGGAAGGCTGCTACTGTCCGGATGGAGAGCCGCCCCATGATCAGCATTGGGATGAATTACTGCCTTCACTGAGCCTAAACGGCGACAGCCATCATTTTGCCGATATCCACTCGGATAAACCCTATACCCATCTTCGATTCCACATTTACCCGGATGGCGGCGTCGCGCGCCTGCGTGTTTACGGACACCCTGAAATCGACTGGGAGCGCGTGAGCCCTGAAGTCGAGCTTGATTTAGTGGCTGTTGAAAATGGCGGCCGCGCACTGGCCTGCAATGACCAGCATTTCGGTCACATGAGCAATCTCATTATGCCGGGGCGTGGTGTCAATATGGGTGACGGTTGGGAAACTGCACGACGCCGTGTTCCCGGTAACGATTGGGTCATTCTTTCCCTCGGCCACGCCGGTACCATCGAACGCATTGTTATCGACACCGCGCATTTTAAAGGCAACTTCCCAGACAGCATTGCCATTCAGGCGGCGCTTGTTGAAGGCGGAACAGATGAGCAAATCGCAACCCAAAGCCTCTTCTGGCGCGAACTTCTGCCTAGCCAGAAGCTCTCGCCGGATAACTTGCACGAGTTTGTCGAACAGGTAAATGCGCTGGGCGCGGTTTCCCATGTCAGGGTGAATATCTTCCCTGACGGCGGCATCAGTCGGGTGCGTTTGTTTGGCAAAAAAGCAGGTTAATGGAAGTTCCCGTTACAGTGAAAACAGGATGCAACATGGATATGGAACAAGAGTACGCGACTGGAACCATGATAATGCTGACGCTGGAGCCTCTGACGCAGGAAGCCTTTGCCCCATTTGGTGATGTGATTGAAGCGGATAGCCGTGACTTTTTTATGATCAATAACGGGTCAACGCGCCGCTATCACAAACTGGCGACGACGCAGGTGGATGAGGGCAGCAGGGTCATTATCAATATCTTTCAGGCGACACCGCTTTCCTATCCTTTACCGATCAAGATGCTTGAGCGCCACCCATTGGGCTCGCAGGCGTTTATGCCTTTGCTGGGTAACGGTTATCTGGTGGTGGTTGCACCGCCGGGTGATGAACCGAACCCCGCCGCAATCCGTGCATTTTATGCGAAGGGCAGCCAAGGGGTGAATTACCATCGCGGCGTTTGGCACCATCCTGTTCTTGCCCTGTCTCCCGACGACCAGTTTCTGGTGGTTGACCGGGAGGGAGCAGGAAACAACTGTGACGAGTTTTTCTTTTCAGAACATACACGTGTGATATTGGCGCCTGATTTGTAGTTTCACCCTTTCAGTGAAGTGGGTTTCCTGATGGGATGAAAGCGCGCGGGTATCCGGGAAAAACAGGAAAGGACGACGTAAGCTATTCAATAGACTGAAAAGCAACGGCGTCCGTACAGGAGGTTGTTATGGATCCGTATATCACGGAATGGCTCAATCTGGCCGTACGTTGGATGCACATGATCACTGGCGTAGCGTGGATTGGTGCGTCTTTCTATTTCGTCTGGCTGGAAAACAACTTAAACCGTGAGAACCCGAAAGAGGGATTGTCCGGTGATTTGTGGGCCATTCACGGCGGCGGGATTTACCACCTAGAAAAGTACAAACTCGCACCACCCAAAATGCCGGAAACCCTGCACTGGTTTAAATGGGAAGCGTATTTCACCTGGATCACCGGTGTCGCATTGCTCACGGTGGTTTTCTATTCCAATGCCGATATTTATCTGGTTAAACCCGGATCCGGCATTGAGCCAATGACTGCAGTGGCGATCGGCATTGGCTCTCTGATCGCGGGCTGGTTTGTATATGATTTCCTTTGTGATTCGGCACTCGGCAAAAAGCCAATGTTGTTGGGTGTTGCGCTGTTCATTGCCCTTGTCTTCGCCGCCTGGGCGTTGAGTCAGGTATTCAGTGGCCGTGGCGCATACATCCATGTCGGTGCGATTATCGGCACCATTATGGTCGGAAACGTGTTCCGCATTATCATGCCTGCGCAGCGCGGACTGGTGAAAGCGATTGAAGAGGGCACAGAGCCTGATCCTGAATTGCCAGCCAAAGGTTTGCTGCGTTCCCGTCACAATAACTATCTGACACTGCCGGTGCTGTTCATCATGATCAGCAACCATTTCCCAAGCACTTATGGCAATGAATATAACTGGGCGGTACTTGCGGGACTGTCAGTGATCAGCGTGCTGGTTCGTCACTACTTCAACACCCGCCACGGCAGCCAGAAGTATGCCTGGACGATCCCAACTGCCGCGTTGGGGCTGGTTTGTCTGGCGTTTGTCTCTGCACCGCAGTCAGCATCGCCAACCGCTGCAAGCTCTGCGGATTCCCATGATGTTTCGATCGCTTCGGAAAATCAGGAGGAGACAGTGTTTGTTTCGGTGAAAGGCATTATCAAGGAGCGTTGCACTGTGTGCCATTCGCAGTCACCGACGCATCCAGCCTTTGCTACAGCACCGGCTGGTGTCATGTTGGACACGGCTGAACAAATGAAATTGGAGGCGTCACGCATTGTGGCGCAGGCCGTGACGACCAATATCATGCCGCTGGGTAACCTGACCCAAATGACGCAGGAAGAAAGGGATATTATTGGCAAGTGGGCGGAAGATGGCGCCCAGATCCAATAGCGCAAACATTGTTCCAATAGACTTCCCACTCACATCCAACTAAAAGCCGGGCAAACGCCCGGCTTTTGCTGTTTTAGCGCCCGAACCGGATGACTTCCGGGCTTGAGTCTTCGACTTTTGCGTTGTCAAAGCTATCCAAGTTGTGGTGTTTGATTAAAGCGCGAAGGTTATCGACATAGGCTTGCCCGCGGGTGGAGTAGTGGATTAAACCACCCACCAGTTCATAGCCTGTCAGTTCGTGTTTGGCGCGCAGCTTTTTGCGGAGTAACCATAACTGGCGATAGGCCTTGGTTCGGTTAACGTTGTGGATGTAGCTGGCCGTGCCTTCAAACAAGGAATCGAATGCGGCCACTTTTACATGGCCACCGGGCGTGGTGAGAAATTTGCCACCGCCTGAGGGAAGGTGTTCGCCATACAGATTGTTGCCTGCGACCGCGAAATGGCTGGTTCCCCAACCGCTTTCATCAATCGCCTGAGCCAGCGCCATTCCCACCGGAATCACATCGACCTGAAGCAACAGTTCGTCATAGTTGTTGGCTTTGACGCCATAATCTTTGACCATCTTGGCCATCCAGGCCTTTTCATCTTCGGTCCACTGATCCTGGGATTTATCGATGATACCAATCAACGTTTTGCGGGCGGCAAGGATTTCATTGTTGACTGCCACAATGGTAGGAAGCAGCAAGCGGATAAAGGTCTGGCTCTTTTCATCGGTGGGCAGGGCGTTCAGGTCTTTGGGCAGGTTTTCGACGTAAATGGCAGGGAGTTCGCTGCTACTTTCTACATCACTCAATTGGTAGTTGATCTGGTGGTAGAGACTGACCAAACCTGTTGCTGAAGCAAGCTCTGTCACAGGAACGTTAGGGTAGGGTGAGGATTCGAGTTCAGGCGGCAATGGCAGTTCGCCAGCCATCAATTGAAACGAGAGTAACCCTGCGCCTAACACAGCCAAAGCCTTACTACGACAACATACAGACATACAAAACCTCACTATCTTTGCTACTGACAACATTATAGAAACTCAGCCGGGGTACGCATTCCGGCTGGGTGATAAATCGCTGTTGTGTGTCAGAAGAGAAAAGGGCGGCGCAAGCGAATCACTCACGCAGCCCGGTCACCTTAGAAACGGTAGGTGACGCCGAGAGAGGCAATGTATTGGTTTGACGTGTAAAAGTCGATGTTGGAATCGATATTGGTAAAGCCCGCCAGTGTAATAAAGGCCAGCGGTTTGATGCCAAAAAGCTGGCTGTATTCATAGGCCAGGAAAGCGCCGTATTCAGTGTCGCTGCGTGTTTGGCCGAACACCGGATGTACAGCATCATAATCACGCTGGTGGTATTTGCCTGTCAGTACGATTTTGTTGCGTCCGGCAAAGCTGAAATAGGTCAGTTCACCGCCGAGCGTCTGACTTGCCATCGCATCGCCGTCGGCATCGTTTTTAAGGTACACCACAGAAGGCGTCACGCCGAGTCCACGTCCTAGAAACTGGCGATAGCTGAGCTTTGAATAAAAGGTGTCGCCACTGCGTGCAAGACTTTGTTGTTGTCCCGTGGTTAATCCCATGCCTGCACCGCTGAGTTCGGTGTCGATGTCCATTTGGGCATAGGCCAAATCAAGCGACAGCAGTGAACCGCCAATGCCATCCAGTTTGAGGCGAAAAGCATCACCGGACTTTTCGGTTTCGCTGCGGGAAGTATCCACGATAAAAGGATCTGCCCATACATCCTGCGCAAGGAGGGTTGGCAGATATGAAACAGACACTTTGGTGCCGGATTCCAACTGCTGGCGATAGCCCAGCTCCAATGCGAGGGTTCCGACAGCGATATCTTCACGGGAGGTGCCGACAAAAACCTGCTTACTCAGTCCTTCCCCGAATGTGAAGGCGAGGCTGCCTAACCCCCCAAACAATGAGTCTGTCTCGCGCTTGCCTTCGCTGTTCAATGGAGAGTCTTTCACGGCACTGCCACTGGTAGAGAGGTTAGAGTTGGTTGAGATAACCCCTGCAATCACCGAGACCTCACCACTTAGCCCGCCGCGATCGGAAAGCCCTGCGTGGGCAACGAGTGGCAGGAGCGCTGCGCCCGCCAATAAATGTTTGGCTACTTTCATCGTGAATCTTCCCTGAAGTGATGTGCTGAGTTGTATGGTAGCAGTTGGCAGAAGTTAAAAAACATCCAAAAATCGCGAAGTTAGCATATTGTGATTGATGTTTACCCAAACGACCTGAATCCTGCATCTTCAGGTCGTTTGGGTGTATACGTGACAGGGTGACAGAACGATCAGCCAACTCTGCTTACAGGGCATCCACCAATTTAGTCAGCACATTGATTTTGATGTTGGAAAGCTGTCGGTAATCGAAATAGGGGCAGATGACGACTGGCAATGTGGGGTGACGGGCAAATTCGTTGTCCAGCCAGATACATTGTTCCGATAGGCCAAGTTTGTTGGCGTGGGTTCTTCCGGCGATAACATGTATCCCGCCAGAGGCTGCCAACTGTTCGACAGACCAATGCCCAACGTGCAAGGCGGTATGGCTGCCGGACTGAAGCAAAGCCGTGTCGCGAAATGCCTGCCAGGTAGCAGCGTTCTTTGGCCTGTAAGGCGAAGATGTGTCGAATGCCATCAACCATTTTGCATACACGTTGAAGACTTTCCGCCAGCCATTGCCACTGATATCACCAATAGCCTTAATTTCTCCTTGGTTCAGCGCCCTGAATGTACCTTGTGAAGGTGTTTCTCCCCAAAGCTCCTCAACAGGTGGCGCTTTTTCGACATAAACATGGATGTTGGCGGCGGCATCGCCAAGTGCAAAATCACTCATCATTTTCCTGTTACTTGTTGTCTTGTACAAAATCGATAAAGGCGCGGTCGGCCAGGGAGAGATAGCCCTGTTTACGCCACGCCATGGCGATATCAAGGGTGACGGGTTCTTCGAACGGAATGGGGACTAAACCTGGCTCATGTTGGGTGACCAATTCGAGAAGGGCGGTAATGGCAAAACCGTGACGGACAATATTGAGGATCATCGCCAACAGATTGGTTTCAAAAGAGAGCTGTGGCGTGATCTTGTGTGTGGCGCAGATACGGTCGATAAATTCCCGGTGAAAGTAGCCTTTTTTGAACATGACCAGTTCTTCGTTGAAGAACTCGCGAAAGCTAATGGATTGTCGGTCTGCCAAAGGGTGGTCTGTAGAAGTGACAGCTACCATTTGAGATGAAATTAAATGGGCGGTTTGCAGTGCCGGTGGCACATCCTGGTTATGGATAACACCGATGTCCAACTGGCCGTCGAGCAGCATTTGGCGGATTGATTGGGTTCCTGCCTCCACCACACTGAGCTTGAGATCAGGGTATTTGCTTTTGAAGCCCATCAGGATAGAGGGGAAAAAGTAAGAGCCGAGCATACCCGGCACGCCGACACGGACTTCGCCTTTTTGCAGACCACGCAATTCTGCCATGGCGGTTTCGGCGTCTTTTACCTGCTGGATGATCCGGTGGGCGTGTGTCGTCAATATCTGGCCTTCGTGGGTCAGATGCACCTGCCGCTCATTGCGGTCAAACAAAGGCAGACCAATACTGCTTTCCAGTTTCTTAATCGCAATACTGAGTGCGGGCTGAGCGATATTCAGCTTCCTCGCTGCCCGGGTGAAGTTTTGTTGCTCCGCCACCATGACGAAATAGCGTAGTTGTTTGATATCCATAGGGTATGTGCTTAACGATATATTTTCGATCTTACTCTTATATATTTAATATACTTTATGTATCGCGAATAGGTTGCTAATTTCACAGGGTATTGTGAATTAAGAAGCGAACCACCGAATGATAGAACTTCAGACCCCCGCTTACCGCAAAGCTGCCTTTGCCCTCTCTTTCGGCTCCTTTCTGGTGTTCTGCAACCTGTACCTGTTCCAGCCCATGTTGCCCGTCTTTGCTGATGCTTTTGTCGTGACAGCAACCAAAGCAAACTGGTTGCTGGCATCTTCAACGCTGGGTCTGTCGCTCAGTTTGCTTCCATGGGCAATGCTGTCTGAGAAAATCGGGCGTCGTCCTGTGATTTTGGTCAGCCTGATACTGATGCCTTTGGTTGGCTTCCTTTCTTTGCTGGTGGATTCATTTTGGGGGCTTGTGGCTGTGCGCGCCTTAATGGGCATCTCTCTTGCCGGTTATGCGGCAGTTGCGGTTGCCTATATGGCTGATGAATTCAGCCCCTCAGCACTTGTTGTTGCCGTGGGCGGGTATATCAGCGCTAACTCTCTGGGCGGCATTGTTGGCCGACTGTCCGGCGGTATTCTGTCAGACGTTACAGGTTGGGAAGGCGCAGTGATTGCCATGGCCTGTTTTACGACGTTGGGCATGCTGATGGTGGTGTTCCTGTTACCCGCTCAGACCCGATTCCAACCCTCTAAAACCTCTTACCTTTCACAAACCAAGGTAGTGGCCAAGCATATTCGTAATCCTGTGCTTTGGGGTGCGATGGTGATTGGTGGCATCAACTTTGCGCTGTTTGTGAACATCTACTCAGTGGCCGGGTTCCGCTTAATTGCAGAACCGTTCAACCTGCCGGTAGGTTTGGCATCGACCATCTTCCTTTGTTATCTCGCCGGGACATTAACATCGCGCCTGAGTGGGCGCTGGGCAAACCAATACTCACCGATCACTGGTATGGCTCTGGGTACCCTGATCACTATGGCAGGGGTGCTGGTAGCGAGCATTGAGCAGCAGGCGACTGTGATTCTCGGGTTGTTGATCGTCAGCGGCGGTGCGTTCTTTACCCATTCTCTGGCCTACGGTTGGGTCAGCAGAAAAGCCCAGGACGGCAAAGCCATGGCGACGGCGTTATATTTGGTTCACTACTATGTCGGCGGCAGTCTCGGTGGTTTTTACCTGATTGGTTGCTGGGAGTATGGTGGTTGGACGGCGGTAACGCTGGGGGCAGTTTCCCTTGCGGCTGTGAACCTTGTACTTATTCAGCTTTTGGGGATAAAGGAACGAAAATCCCAGGTTGAGCAGACCTGCCCTTGATGATAAACGCCACCTTTCTCGGGTGGCGTTTATGATGGAACCCTACCTAATTCATTGTCATCAATTGGCGAATTCTACCCAGGTACGTTTCTGGCACTCTTCGCGGTTGGCATCGGTGGCAATGCTTTCGTAGGTACAGCTTTGATCACGGCCGTTTCCTTTGGCCTGCAGTAAAGCAATATCGGCTTTTTCCAGCATTTCAGAAAGCTTGTCTTCCCGGTTCAAGCTGGTGCTGATGCCAATCGACGTGGTCACTTGCAGCGGCTCATCAACCCCTTCGACAACAACGCGCAAATCTCTCACCCGCGTCATGATCCTGTCTGCCACCAAAAAGGCGTTTTCAGCACTGCATTGCGGCATAAACAGAATGAATTCTTCACCGCCAAAACGGCCGAAAATATCAGACTTACGCAACGTAGCTTGTATCGAGTCAGTAAACGCTTTCAACACCAGATCCCCAGCATAATGGCCGTAGCGATCGTTAACACGTTTGAAGCGGTCAAGATCCATCAAAAGAACGGAATAGGGGCGTGCCGCCGTGCGCGTATTTTCAAAATCGTGCTTGGCAAGCGTCAGTAGCATGCGGCGGTTATAGACGCCGGTTAATGGGTCCAGTGACGCATGGCGATAGAGCCTCAGCATCATGTGCAACTTTGAACTTTGCGCCCAGATGACCAGCAAACCCACGACGGTTTGCAGCCAATAGATGGCGAGGTTATCCAGTGAAAGAATAGAGCCACTGTGAAAATCGACATAGATTTGCGTTGCTGCTGTCATCACCATCATGCTGAGGGATTCTTTGATCGTTAGCGGCAATATGGTCAGCACGACGACATGCAGGAAGGGCAGCAGGGTATAGCAATAGGTAAAGGCATTGATCGAATGTGGGTAGCCCAGCAGGTGGTTTGCCAGCAGGTAGAAAATGTTCATGCTGGCCGTCATGGCGATCAAGCCATTGCGGCAGGCTATCAGTGAATTTCGCTGATGGGTTGCCCACGCAACGGTAAGAAGGGTAACGGCTAATAAAACCCGGAGCACGACAAGCATGCCATTGGAGCCCTCCAGCAGCATGATATCAACCGGAACCCAAAGGAGCGTCATGATGGCCCAGATAGCGCAAAGGGCAATGATTCGCGTGCGAAGATATGTCGCGCGGGTAGTGCTGAAACTACTCGCATGATGCCTGGCGCTCAAAAGCTCGTTGAATTGAATTTGAAATCGCTGGAAGGAAAATTCCATGCTGATGAGCCTAGTCCCTTATGAAGTTGTCGTTAAAAATATCGTTTGACCACGACCACAATGGTTATCGAATCCTTCCATGGTTGTGTGCTCATAAATTTAGCGCACATACTAAAACAGTTACATATCAATGCGACCGGATGCAAAGAATTCATCAATTTATGTGACCTTATCAACGTTGTTGTCTTTATGTGAACACTTGCGAGGAGATCGACGCAGAAGCCTGCAACTTATATAATCCCGGGGATTTCGAATTCTGGTGGAAGATAGATGTACGACGTTTTTAGTTCTGTTGTTTTAGCTGGTGTGTTGGGTGCGCAAGCTGTCCTCACATTGGTGTTACTCAAAGGTGATATCTGCCCGGGTCAACGAGGCCGCCTGCACAAAGCATTCTGGTTCCTGGTCGCAGGTTGGGCAATCACTGTGCCTTATTCCGCCTTTTCTGCGCTGCCATTTATTTCGCTGGGTATTTTCTCTCTTCGCTCTAAATCCGGCAAAACCCGCCAGTCTGGCCCTATCCCTGTTTTGCATTTGGCGAATGGCTTTGGCGTGCTGGCATTCCTGGTCGCGGCCTGGCAACAGGGCGTATCTTCAGCCTTGCTGATGGTGTCTCAGGTATTGCTTGTAGGTGCAATCACTGCGCACGTTCTTTTGGTTAAAGCCCGCTCCCGTTTACAGGCATTCCACCGAATCCTGCCGGTGGTAGGCATTGCAGCCGCTATGCTGACAGCAGTAAGTGTTGCGATGGCTGGTGCTGCCATGGGTGATGCCGAGGCAAGCGCGATGGTTTCCAACGTGCTGTTGAGCCTTGGCCTAATGGTTGCTGGCGTGTTGATTTGGGCAACCCATCTGTTCCGTCAAACCACACCGCACCTCGCCCAACTTTGTGTGTCGTTGGCTGTATTGGCGTCGGCGTCGGGCGTTGCAATGGCGACGGTAATGTAAAGCTGCCACTTTCTGTCGCAGAAAAGATAAAAGGCACGTCATGTGCCTTTTTTGCGTTCTGTCACCGACGCATTGTGCCTGTAGCTTCTAAACTTTTACCGTAACGACGGAGGAGCAGCGATGGAAATTCATAACCTTGAACATATGGATGGCGCGATCGTTTACGGTATTGTCAACGAACGTCTTCGTCTGGAATGTGCTTCGCTTGATGACCTGATGGTCCAGTTTGATTTGGACCCCCAGACTTTCCACGACAAGATTAACGAGATGGGCTGCTATTACGATCCACTTGTTAACCAGTTGCGCCCTAAATAAGCGGTATACCTAAACGACCTGAATCCTGCATCTTCAGTATGTTTAGGTTTATACCCGTTTAATCCCTTCCAAATGGGTGTGGCACTGATTGCGGGCGGTGATAAAAAACGCCTGCAAGTAGGGACGTTGCGCGTCCTGATTTCTTACCGCGGCAAACAGACGGCGCCAGAGCCCTTTGCCCAAAGGCTTATCCACTACCAAACCTTGCCTTGAAAACTCACTGATAGCCCAGTTTGGAAGGGCGGCAACCCCCAATCCTGCTGCGACCATTTGAATCAGCATCAAGGTATTGTCGGCCGATTTGAACTGCGCGGGTTCAATGCCTACCGGCTGCAGGAAGTGTTTGATGATATCCATACGCTGACGCTGAACCGGGTAGGTGAGCAGCGTTTCCTGTGCCAGATCTTCAGGTTCAATAAATGCTTTCGACGCCAAGGGATGGGTGTCAGCCAACACCAGACGCATTTCAAAGTCGAACAGTGGTTCATAGTGGATTTCGCTACGCGGCAGGATGTCAGAAGTGATCACCAAATCCAGGTTTCCCCCTGCCAGTGCGGGAATGGGCTCAAAGCCAAAGCCAGAAGAGAAATCCAGCGTGACCAATGGCCAGCCAACCTTGTATTCCTTGAGCGCAGGCATCAACCACTGGAAGCAAGAGTGGCACTCGATCGCCATGTGCAATCGCCCCTGAGCATCTTCCTTCATGGCCGCCAACTCGGTTTCAGCCTTTGCCATTCTCGGCAACACATCATCGGCCAGTCGCAACAGCACTTGACCTTCTTCTGTGAACTTTACCGGGCGGGTCTTTCGCAAAAACAACTGCGAACCAATTCTCTGTTCCAGATCTTTTAGCTGGTGGGAAAGGGCTGACTGGGTCAGACACAACTGCGTCGCAGTGGATGTCAGCGAGCCGGTTTCACGCAATACGGCCAGTGTCCGTAAGTGTTTAAGTTCCAACATGAATTATTCTCAATATCCGTTTGAGTAATTTGAGTTTGTTTTATGCACTCTATTCTATCAAGGTGGACATGTAAACATCTGGACGGCTAAAAAGGATTTAGACAATGACCACCACCCATATTCTCGGCTACCCGCGTATTGGCGACAAACGCGAACTGAAATTTGCTCTCGAACAATACTGGAACGGCGAAATCAGCCAGCAGGCACTGCTGGATGTTGGCGCGACGATCCGCCACCAAAACTGGGCACAACAAACATCAGCGGGGCTTTCTTTTGTCACCGTTGGTGACTTCGCCTGGTACGATCATGTTTTGCAAACCAGCCTGACACTTGGGCACGTGCCAAAACGCCACCGTCACGGGCATCCGGATCTGGATACCCTGTTCCGTATCGCCCGCGGTAAGGCGCCAACGGGTTGTAGCTGCGCCGCGTCAGACATGACCAAATGGTTCAATACCAACTACCACTACATCGTGCCGGAATTTACCAAAGACGACACCTTTTCACTGAGCTGGAACCAGCTGTTTGAGGAAGTGAGCGAGGCGCAAAAGCTGGGTCACAAGGTCAAGCCTGTGGTGCTAGGGCCGCTGTCGTACCTTTACCTCGGCAAGGAAAAAGAAGAAGGCTTTAACCGACTGGAACTGCTGCCGCGTTTGTTGTCGGTCTACCAGCAAATCTTCACGAAACTCAAAGCGCAGGGAGTGGAATGGGTGCAGATAGACGAACCCATTCTGGCGCTGGAGCTTGAAGCCGAGTGGCGCAACGCGTTCAAACTGGCTTATCAGGTGATAGGTGGAGATGTGAAGCTACTTCTAACCACTTACTTTGACGCGGTTGACCACCATGCGGATGTGATCACTTCACTGGGTGTTAACGGTCTTCATATCGACCTGGTCTCAGCGCCTTCCCAACTGGAGAGCTTTGTCAAACAATTGCCACAGGATTGGGTGCTCTCCATCGGTGCGGTCAATGGCCGTAACGTTTGGAAGGCAGACTTAGCAAAATGGCTGAATGTGTTGCAGCCAACCAAGGATATCCTCGGTGAACGCCTGTGGATTGCCAGCAGTTGTTCACTGTTGCATTCGCCGCTGGATCTTGAATCTGAAGAAACACTGGATGCCGACGTAATATCCTGGCTGGCTTTTGCCAAACAAAAAGTAGGTGAAGTGACACTCCTGGCAGAGGCACTGGACGGTAAAGACAAAGCCATTTCTGCCTGCAATCAGCACAGCGAAGCGATCACTGCACGTAATAGCGACAGCCGTGTGCAAAACCCGAAAGTTCAGGCACGTGTCAACAGTATCACTGCTGCGTTGGCAGAGCGTGAACTGCCTTATGCCAAACGTGCGTTGTTACAAAAGACGGCGCTTGGCTTGCCTTTGTTCCCGACCACGACAATTGGCTCGTTCCCACAAACCGTTGAGATCCGCCAGCAACGCGGCGCTTTCAAAAATGGCCGTCTCTCTGCAGATGATTACGAGCAGGGTATGAAAGCCTATATTGCGGATGCTATTCAGCGTCAGGAAGCCTTGGGTTTGGATGTGTTGGTTCATGGTGAGCCGGAACGCAATGACATGGTGGAATATTTTGCTGAAAACCTCGAAGGTTTCGCTGCCACCCGCTTTGGCTGGGTACAAAGCTACGGCTCTCGCTGCGTAAAACCGGCCATTATTGTGGGTGACATTTCCCGCCCTGAGCCGATCACCGTTTCATGGGCAGGTTTTGCACAATCCCTGTCGACCAAACCTGTGAAAGGGATGCTGACTGGCCCGGTAACGATTCTTGGCTGGACATTCCCCCGCGAAGATATCTCCCGTCAGGAGATGGCACAGCAAATTGCGTTGGCACTTCGTGATGAAGTGGATGATTTGCAGCAGGCTGGCATCAAAGTTATCCAGATTGATGAACCGGCTATCCGGGAAGGGATGCCGCTTAAAGCCAGCCAATGGCAGGATTATCTGGGCTGGGCGGTGAATGCTTTTAAACTCTCGGCAGCGGTAGCCAGCCCTGAAACTCAAATTCATACCCATATGTGTTACAGCGAATTCAACGACATGATCGAGCAAGTAGCCGCAATGGATGCTGATGTCATCACCATCGAAACATCCCGTTCGGACATGGCACTGCTTCAGGCGTTTGATGAGTTTGCCTACCCGAATGAAATCGGCCCCGGTGTTTATGATATTCACTCGCCCAATATTCCGGCGGTGGACGATATGGTGGCACTGCTTGAGAAAGCGCGGGAAACCATTCCGGATGACCGTTTGTGGGTGAACCCGGACTGTGGTCTGAAAACCCGTAACTGGCTGGAGGTGGAAGCGGCGCTTTCCAACCTTGTACAGGCCGCCCAATTGCTGCGCGAAAAGCAAGCTTGATTGTGACTGTCCCGGCGTTTTCGCCGGGATTTTTTTTGCCATAACTTTACAAAGTTATTTGCCTTCTCTGACTGCTAAGGCTGGCGGGATTTAAGATTATGTCCAACAATTAGTTAACATTATGTAGAGGGCGAAAAGTGGGATGGTGAAGCGGGTTTTATCTTCAACGATTATTACAGTCTTGGTTGGGCTGTTTTTTTCGTTTCTCGCTGCCATGTCGCTTTACCAGTCTGAGCAACAATCCATTAAACACGAAATCCAGAAAGATGTTGAGAATGCCGCGCTCTCCCTGAGTAGGGAACTCAATATCAGCATTGAACTTCTGTACGCACTGCGAAACCAGCTAGTGATGACAGAAAACCTCACCGAGAGCAATTTTGTCGCCCTTGCTGAAGCGGTGATGGATCGCCACCCCAATATTCACGCCATGGAATGGTCGGAATTCGTTTTGGCAAAGGAGCGCGATCTTTATGAAGCGGAAGCCGCGCTCGAATTCGCCCTGTTCGAAATCGTCGAACTGAATGAAGACGGAAATTTGGTGAGCGCCGGTGCGAGGAGCCAGTATTTCCCGGTTCGTTATGTCACTCCCTTTGAAGACAACCAAAATGTGTTGGGGTTTGATTTGGGGTCCCGTACTTCAATGAAAAACGCCATCATGATGAGTTGGTACCGAGGCGTGCCGATTGCGACACCGGCTATCCGGCTCAAGCGCGAATTCGAAGATCACAGCGGTTTCTTAATGCTACTGCCTGTATTTTACGGTGATCCGGAAACAGATGCGGATCGCCGATCTGCACTGCGCGGGTTCTTGCTCGCGCTTTTCGATGTGTCAGACATCTTTGATATTGCCATCAGCAACACAGTAAAACAGTCTATCAATCTGGAGTTACTCGACAGGGGACTGAACCGTCAAAGCGACATTATTTACAGTAATGTGGTGGATTTGGGTCGGCCTCCGGTTGAAGGCTTGAGTTACACCTCTGAACCTATCTACTTTGCTGGCCGTGAATGGCTACTACGCGGGACGCCGTCTGCGGACTATGTTGACGCCAAAATGAGTGCCTATCCGCAGGTGATTTTTGTGGTTGGCGTGCTGATATTTAGCCTGGTGGCTTATCTCCTCTATATGCTGCAATACCGGGCGATGACCATTCAAAAAAGGGTGGATGAGAAAACGCGGGAGTTGCGAGAAGCTAACAAGAAACTGGAAAAACTCTCCAAGAGCGATGGACTCACGGGCTGCTATAACCGCGAGTATTTTGAAGAGGCAGTGCGTTCTGAGGTGCGTCGTACACAACGCGATAACCTGTTTCTCAGCCTGATGATTATCGAGATCGATAACATGTCCAAATACAACGCCAAACATGGGCGTGTTGCGGGTGACAAGGTTATCCGGCTGATCAGCCAGTCGATCAGCGATACCTTAAAACGTCCTGGTGACTTGCTGGCTCGCTACGGTGGAGAAACGTTTGCCGTGTTGATGCCAAACACCAAAGACGGTGCGCCCATTGCCCAGCAGTGCATGGTGGCTGTGTCTGAATTGAAGTTGCCGTTCGACAAAGACGAAGGGCAGGAGATCATGACGGTGTCTATCGGTGGCGTCACCATTCTGGATGTGTCGCACCTGGAAGAGTTGAAAGTGGTCTCTTATGCTGAGCTTGCCTTGGGTAAAGCGGTGATGCAAGGGCGCAATGAATACCAGTGGATGTATGTGCCGGAAACAAATCAGCCTCCAAACGGAGGCTGATGGGAAATATTTGTCAGCAACAATTGCTGGCGAAACTTCCAGAAAATCAGTTTACCCAGTCACGCAGCGCGAACGTCAGTACGTGCTCGTCGTTTTGCAGGGTCAGCTGCTGTTTGGTCAGCGTGACTTCACTCCAGTTACCCAGAACGTTAGTCATCACGCCTTCCACTTCCATCGCTGGCTCTGGACAAGCCATCATGGTGGTTGCCATGTTTTCGATGCGGAATTCGTTGCCTTTCAGCTCAGCCTGACCAAAGTAGCGGTTGCAGCCAGCGTGACCGTTTGCAGTGAACGCTTCGCCGATCTCAAGGCTTGGTGCAGCAAAACCTTCTGGCAGGGTCAGAGGTTGACCATCAACAGTTTCCAGTACCCAGTTGTGGTGCTGCATGTTTGCAGTGGAAACTTCCAATGTATCGCTTTTACCTGAAAGGCTGGTTGCACAGCCCGCAAGGATCGCAGGTGCGACTAACATTGCAATTGCCAATTTTTTCATTATCTACTCCAGAAACATGACTCATACCCAAACCTTCGGTGACGGAATATCACAGCGCCAATTTGGGTAGAAGATATCTACTCACACGTAGAGACAGTGTAGATGAGGCAAGGTTCCTACGGTGTCTCACTACGCAGCTATTATTATGATTCTTAAGCACCTAGCAAGTCAGGGATTTGTTAATCTTCTCATTTGGCGACGATTCGCACTATTTTTCGCTAATTTGAGCGCTTTGTACCCTACAAAAAATAAAAAAGCCCCCTGGAGAGGAGGCAAAGTTATACCATCGCGAATCTTATAGTTGTTATTGATTAAATCTTGAACGGGCTTCCGGCTGCGATTAGCCGAAATCACCATTAACGTAACCACGGGTGCGCTCATCCACGGGATTTGCAAACACTTCAGCGGTTTCACCGTGCTCAACCAGTTCACCCATCAGGAAAAACGCTGTGCGGTCAGAAATACGGCGTGCCTGTTGCATTGAGTGGGTCACGATCACGATGGTGTAGTTCTTTTTCAGCTCTTCCATCAGGTCTTCAATTTTCTTGGTCGCAATCGGGTCAAGGGCTGAAGTTGGTTCATCCATCAGGATAACTTCTGGCTCCATGGCGATTGTGCGGGCGATACACAGACGTTGCTGCTGACCACCGGACAGGCCGAAAGCGTGAGATTTCAGGCGGTCTTTCACTTCATCCCAAAGTGCTGCACCACGCAGGCTTTTCTCTACCACTTCGTCCAGTTTCTTCTTGTCTTTCACACCTTGCGCACGCAGGCCATAAGCCACGTTGTCGTAGATGCTCATCGGGAATGGGTTTGGTTTCTGGAACACCATGCCCACCTTGATACGCAGGGTGGCGATATCGATGTGACAGTAAACATTTTCGCCTTCCAT
This sequence comes from Enterovibrio paralichthyis, assembly GCF_019209835.1. Lineage (NCBI taxonomy): Bacteria > Pseudomonadati > Pseudomonadota > Gammaproteobacteria > Vibrionales > Vibrionaceae > Enterovibrio > Enterovibrio paralichthyis. Next base: position 135,324 of record NZ_JAHUTS010000013.1, read on the forward strand.
TTCGACGCGGCCATCGATTTTTACGCCTTCAATCAGGTCGTTCATCCGGTTCAGGCAGCGCAGCAAGGTCGACTTACCACAGCCAGACGGGCCAATCAGCGCAGTCACTTTCTTCGCTGGAATAGGCAGCGTGATGTTTTTCAGCGCGTGGGTGTCGCCATTGTTGTAGTACAGGTTCAGGTTTTCGATATTGAACGTGTTTTTGTTGGTTTTAATTGCGTGCACGTTATTCGCTTGCGTTGTTGTGTTCATCATTGTTGCAGTAGTCATATTCGTTTCTCCCGGGCTCAGTAGATCGCTTTGCTAAATTTGCTGGCAATCAGTTTGGTCAGCATGTTGATACACAGTACGACGACGATCAGTACTGTCGCGGTGGCATACGCCTGGTTCCATTCGTGAATGGTGTAGAGCTCCTGGGTCAGTTTGTAGAGGTGTACGGTCAGGGTGCGGCCAGAATCCAGCACACTTTCCGGAATGCGGGCAACCATACCAGCTGTCAAAAATACAGGGGCTGATTCACCGATAACGCGGCCAACACTCAGGATGATAGAGGTCACGATACCTGGCATGGCACTTGGCAAAATCAGCTTCCAGATGGTGTAAATCTTCGATGCGCCAAGGCCGTATGAGCCTTCACGGTAAGTTTGTGGTACCGCCATCAGCGCTTCTTCGGTGGTACGGATAATCACAGGCAAAATCAGGATACTCAGCGTCAGTGCGCCAGAAAGAATCGAGAAGCCCAGACCCAGTACAGCTACGAAGAAGGTCATACCGAACAGACCGAAGATGATGGACGGGATACCCGCCAGAGATTCGGTACAGAAACGGATGACTTTCACCAAACGGCTGCCGACTTTGGCGTATTCGGTCAGGTAAATCGCCGTCATGATGCCGATAGGAGCGGCAATAGAGATGGACGCGATAACCATGTAGATGGTCGATACGATCATCGGCCAGATACCAGATTCTTCGCCAATGCGGGTGTAGTCGCTGGTGACGAATGACCAGTTAACGTATTGCAGGCCGTTGCTCAGGATGTACCAGATAATCCAGAACAGGAAACCGACGGTCATTGCGGCGGCAAACCATACTGTTGCCAGCGAGATTTTGTCTTTCATTTGACGTGATAGCATGGTCAATTACCTCGCTTTTTCGCGGTTCAGGTACAGCAGAGCTGCGTTGAGGATCATGATAAATACCAGCAGCACGATGCCGGTTGCGTACAGCGCACTGGCGTGTACACCTGATGCGTAAGACATTTCCAATGCGATGTTGGCGGTCAGTGTACGGGCTGATTCCAGGATGCCTTCTGGCATTGCCGGGGCATTACCCATCACCATGATGATGGCCATGGTTTCACCCAGTGCACGGGCGATACCCAGAATGACGCCTGTCATGATGCCGGAGCGTGCCGCTGGAACCAGCAGTTTGAATGTGGTGAACATTTGCGATGCGCCCAGTGCCAGAGAGCCTTCTTTGTAGGCTTTAGGAACGGCACGCAGTGAAGTTTCAGATACCGCGATAACGGTTGGCAGGATCATGACTGCCAGAACAATGATACCGGCGAGCAGCGTGTTACCGGCAGGAACGTTAAACACTTCCTGAATCATTGGCACGATAATCACCAGGCCAAAGAAGCCGTAAACCACAGAAGGGATACCCGCCAGCAGTTCAACAGCAGGGCGGATAATGTTCGCCAGCCATTTCGGTGCGATTTCAGCGATGAAAACGGCGGTCAGTACAGCTACCGGCACACCGATAGCGACGGCACCAATGGTAGAAGCCAGTGATGCAACAATCATCGGGGCGATACCGTAAAGCGCTGGTGGCAACCACTCAGATCCGGTAACAATGCCCATCACTCCAGCTTCCTGAATAGCAGGCATGCCTTCGACGAAAATGAAGTAGCCGATAGTGGCCAGAGATAAAACGCCGATAATGGCGGCAGTTAAGAATAGATTGCGGAAGAAAATTTCTCGCCAGTCGCGTTTTTTACCACGACCTAGGTTGCCACTTGGCATCGTGATTGTTTGTTCGGTTGCGATGGTCATAGTCGGTGCTCCATTGCGTCAGTAATTGACTGCAGGAATATCCTCAAAAGCGGCCCGGCGAAATGTGCCGGGCCAAGGGGAATTACTTAACTGGCACGTAGCCTTGGCTTGATACGATTTTCTGGCCTTCTGCAGAGACTACCCAGTTCAGGAAGTCATTTGCCGCTGCGGAAGGTTTGCCATCTTGGTTCATCACCAGGAATGGACGTGCAACTTGATAGTCACCGGCTGCTACAGCTTCTGCTGTTGGCGCAACGCCGTTCACTTTCAGTGCTTTCAGTGATTCATCGATAGAACCGAGAGAGATGTAGCCGATTGCAAATGGGTTGTTTGCAACGATGGTTTTCACCACGCCGTTACCGTTGCCCACTTGTGCGCGTTGGGAGATAGCGGAAACCGTTTTGCCGTTCACTTTACGCTTCAGACCCATGATGTCTTCGAATGCGCCGCGGGTGCCTGATGCGGTGTCACGGGTAACGACCACGACAGGTTTATTTTCGCCGCCCACTTGCGACCAGTTGCTGACTTCACCGCGGTAGATTTTTGCGATTTGCTCAACAGTCAGGTCCTGCAGGGTGTTCGCGTTGTTAACCACAACCGCGATGCCGTCACGGGCGATGACTGTTTCTTTCAGAGAAGGCTCTTTTTCAGACTCTTTCAGTTCACGAGAAGCCATACCGAACATTGAGGTGCCGTTTTTGGCTGCTTTTACACCGGCAGATGAGCCTGTGCCCTGAACTTCAATGAAGGTATTGCTGTTTTTGTTTTGATAGGTCTCTGCCAGCACTTCCATGACTTCTGTTACAGAGGTTGAGCCTGAAATGGTGATGGTTTCCTGAGCGGTTGCAGTTGTAGCTACCAGAGCGCCAGCGACACACAGCGCAGAAAAAACTTTAGATTTCATATTTATATCCTTAAACGTTGCCTTTCTCGAAGGAGTTCTTTGCGTCAACGGAGGCAACTTTAGGGAAGTTATATGACAACTATGTTTCACTAACTTGAAGCATTAATGACGAGATGAAATATCTGATCAGAAGTGTATGTATGCTTTTTAATCAGATGGTTGGAAATTAGTCTGACAGGTGGAGGTGGTTAATTCTGGCTGGCGACTTTGCCGATTGATAGCTGTGTTTCAGACAGCCAGGCGTCGGTCTGGGCAAGGTTCATGGGGCGGCCGTACCAGTAGCCCTGTATTTTGTCACAGCCAATAGAGATCAGATACTTACCCAGTGCCTCGGTTTCAACGCCTTCTGCAACCACACGGCAATCCAGACTGTGCGCGAGGAAAATCGTCGAACGGACAATCGCTTCGTGGTTGCTGCTGTAAAGAAGGTCGGTCACGAAACTGCGGTCAATTTTGATCTCATCGATAGGCATATTGCTGAGAATAGACAGTGAGGAAAAACCGGTGCCGAAGTCATCGATACTAAGTGAAACACCGAGTTTCTTGATTTTCTCCAACACAACCCGCGCTTTATCTGGATTCTGCATCATGCTGGTTTCCGTCACTTCCAATGTTAGCTGTCCGGGATTCACTGAATAGCGGCTGAGTAAAATTGCAAGAAAAGGTTCCAGCGAGTCATCTTCAATGTCCCTAACGGAAAGATTTACCTGAACACTGGGCGTCAGGGATTGCTGTCGCCAAACGGCCAGTTGTGCCACTGTGGTTTCCAGCACCCAATGGGTGATTTGTTTAATGGCGTTAGTGCGCTCGGCGATAGGAATGAATTCGTCTGGACTGACACTGTAGCCATCGCCCAGCGGCCAACGGATCAGTGCTTCAAAGGTGGTTTGGTGCGGGTTGTGGACGTTCAAAACTGGCTGGAAGAACAGCTCAAAATCCATCGATGCAACGGCGGCATGCAACATGGCTGCAAGCTCGGTCTGATCATAGAAATTACTCGATGCTGTGGGCTCGTAAACAGCATAAGGGGCTTGAATTCGCTTGGCGTTGTACATCGAAATTTCTGAGCGTTTCAGGATCTCTTCTGCGTTAGATCCGTGTTCCGGATACAGTGCAACACCCGCTGTGTTGGTCAGATTTACATCATGGTCGTTGATCGTTAAAGGATGGTCGAGATAGCTTTGGATACTCTCAATGTAGCGCCCAATGCTGATGGACTCCGGGTCATTCAAAATCAAAGTGAAACGGTTACCACTGGAGCGGGAGATAAAAACATCATCGCCGACAAATTCTTTCAGCCGAGATGAGAATTGCGCCAAAAGCTGATCGCCTTTCTGGTGGCTGAATACTTCATTGATATTGTTGAAATTATTGATGTCTACGGTGATGAGCGCGAAGCGTTGCTGCGAGAGTTCATAATCAATGATCTGCTGGGCGATGGTGTGGAGCAAGAAACGGCGGTTTGGTAAACCCGTCAAGGGGTCATGGGATTCATTGTGGCGGTTCTGGAACTCTGCAAATGCCACCCGCTCCATACTCTGGGAGATCACACCAAAGATCATGACGCAGAAGACGCCGCCACCAAAAAAGACCATGGCAACAATAAAATCGATGGTAGTCGCTTCAGGCTTTCTGCTGAGAAATGCAGCGAAAATGACATACCCCAGCACAAACCCTAGCATAACGGGGATGAAGCTGAGGGTGGAATGACGTCTGTCCCGACGGAAGAGTGCAATGGAAGACTTAAGCGCAGAGATCAGCGCGAGCATGCCGAGAATAACGATGACTATCGATATTGTTTTTAGCATTGCTAGCTCTCACCACCCGCATGACAAACTTTACATACAGGGTTGCGTGAAGAGGTTAGCAACCCAGCCTGTATTTAAGATTAGTCTAAATTCCAGATTTTTGAGAAATGTGTCACCTAATTGAGTTGAACTGAGAGTATTAGCGTCGGCAAATTTTACAGTTCGAGCTTTTAGGCAAACCAAAATGTCGCCACTCACTGCTCATGGCATCGTAAAGCATCACTTTGCCACTGGGAATGGCAGCAAAGTGGGTAATAACCTTAATTGCTTCCAGTGCCTGGGTTGCCCCAATAATGCCAACCACAGGTGAAAGGATACCTGCTTCCACGCAGCTAAGTGCCTGTTCGCCAAAAAGGGCGCTCAGGCATTCGTAGCAAGGTTCGTTATCTGCATAGGTAAACACTGCCACCTGACCTTCCAGACGAATGGCTGCACCACTGACCAGCGGGGTTTTCAGCGCAAAGCAAAGGCGGTTTAGCTGGTTTCTGGTGGCAACGTTGTCGGTACAATCCAGTACGATATGGTGTTGTTCCACCAATGCTTGTAGCTCGACGTCGTTCAGGCGGGTGGCAATGGCCGTGATCTCGGTATGCGGGTTGAGTCTTTCCAGCGCTTTTTGCGCAGAGTGGACCTTCATTTCCCCCACAGTGGCATCGCAGTGCAGCACCTGACGCTGCAGGTTGGATAACTCCACTTTATCATCGTCAACCAAGGTCAACTGGCCAATGCCCGCCGCAACCAAATATTGGGCTGCTGCACAGCCCAGACCACCTGCACCAATCATCAGCACGCGGCTTTGTTTCAGCGCTTCCTGGCCGTCAAAATCAAACTGGCGGAGGATGATTTGGCGGTTGTACCGCAGCTCTTCTTGGGGAGAAAGAATGTCCACAGCTTTCCTTAGTTCAATACAGCGTTGAATGGCTCAATCGTCACGGTTTCGCCCGGCTCAATATGACCGCGATCCTGCTCTAACACGGCGAAACAGTTGGCGACCGACAGGGAGCTGAATGCGCCTGAACCCTGGTTTCCGGTTGTCGCTACCAGTAGTTCGCCGTTTTCGTCCACGCGGTAAACAGCGCGTTGGTAGTCAGCGCGTCCCGGTGCTTTCTTAAAGCGGGTCTCAGCTTTTGCTTTCAGTGTAATGGCCGGTTTCCACTGGGTGTAACCCGCCAGTTTTGCCAATAAAGGCTGAACCAATACGTGCAGTGTGACCAGCACAGAAACAGGGTTGCCCGGCAGGCCACAGAACAGCGCATTTTTCACCGTACCGAACGCGAAAGGTTTACCCGGCTTGATGGCGATTTTCCAGAAACCGACTTCACCTTCCTGATCGAGAATATCTTTGGTGTAGTCTGCTTCACCCACACTGACACCGCCAGAAGTCACAATCACATCGGCTTCGTCTGCAGCTTTCAGGAAAGTTTCGCGCAGTTTCTCCGGGCAATCCGGCACCACACCAAGGTCAATGGCTTCGCATTGCATTTTTTCCAGCATGGCGCGGATGGTGTAGCGGTTGCTGTCGTAGATTTCACCTTTACCAAGCGGTTCGCCAACCTGGCGCAGTTCATCGCCGGTAGAGAAAAACGCGACACGCGGTTTGCGCATCACTTCCACGGTACCAATGCCAAGGGTTGCCAGCAAAGGTACTTCACGCGGTGTCAGCAGGGTGCCTTTTGGAATAACCACGTCGCCTTGTTTAACGTCGTCGCCGACAGGGCGAATGTTTTGCTGTGGGGTAGCGTCGGCGGTGAAGGTGATGTTGTCACCCTCGACAACCGTTTGCTCCTGCATAATGACGGCATCTGCACCTGGCGGCACTTCAGCGCCGGTCATGATGCGGATACAGGTACCCTGTGGCCATTCACCTTCAAAAGGAATGCCTGCAAAGGACTTACCGGCCAGCTTGAGTGTTTTGCTGTTCGCCAGATCTGCAAGGCGCAGTGCGTAACCATCCATCGCTGAGTTGGCGAAAGGTGGCACGTTGATTGGCGAGCAGATGTCGCTGGCGGTAATGCGGTTTTGGGCATCAACCAGCGCAACCGATTCGATTTGTGTAATCGGTGTTGTACTTTCAAGCAAAATAGAAATGGCGTCAGAGACAGGCATCAATCCAGGAGTGTCGCAGCAACCCATAAGTAAACTCTCAGTTGTGTTGAGCGGAATGTGCTCAATACGAAGAAGAAAGCGATTATTATCGCAAACTTTCATTTTACACACCACTTTAGGTCATTGGCTTTTCAAGCAAGTGATAGCCACGAACTGCTCACAATCTGATATTTAAAAGTCGAATTTCTCATATGATGGTGATTTGCTCTCATGCCGCGCATTTCTTCGACGGTGTGAGGAGGGAAGCGGTTGAATTGACTATGCCCACACGCAAATCAAGGTGTAAATTTTCGAGTATTAACGTTATGCTTCAAAAATCTGACAACCATTGATCTTTGTCTTTAATAGGCGAGTATTAAGTTAAGTTGCAATATCAATACGATCCGAATCAGTACGATCCGAGGAAAAACTATGACAACACTAAGTGATTCTGCAAAACGAGTTCGTGACGCGCTGGTAGCGCGCGGCATTGAGACTCCAATGCAGTCCGGTTCGTCGTTGAGCGCCGAAGAGAAAAAAGAAAAGATCGAATACCACATGCGCGAAATCCTGTCGGTGATCGATTTGGACCTGGAAGATGATAGCCTGATGGAAACGCCGGCACGCATTGCAAAAATGTATGTGGAAGAAGTGTTTTCGGGCTTGGATTATTCCAACTTCCCAAAAATCACCGTTATCGACAACAAGATGGGTTGCGATGAAATGGTTAGGGTGAAAGACATCACCTTAACCAGCACCTGTGAGCATCATCTGGTGACCATCGACGGTAAATGTACAGTGGCGTACTTGCCGAAAAACAAGATTATCGGCTTGTCGAAGATTAACCGTATCGTACGCTTCTTTGCGCAGCGCCCGCAGGTTCAGGAACGCCTGACCCGCCAGATCCTCGTTGCTCTGCAAACCCTGCTGGAAACAGACAACGTTGCAGTACATATGAATGCCACCCACTACTGTGTGAAAGCGCGTGGCGTGATGGATGCAACCAGTGCGACCACCACAACCGCACTGGGTGGGATTTTCAAATCCAACGCGGCAACACGTGCGGAGTTCCTGCACGGTATCTGATTAAAATCCCAGACAAACAAAAAGCGCCCCGAGAGGCGCTTTTTTCATGCTTGTTATTCTGAATGATTATTTCAGAACTGCCGCGATTGCTTTACACAGTGGGCCCATGTTTGAACGGGTCATACCGGCAACGCTGATACGGCCAGAGCCAACAATGTACACACCGAACTCATCTTTCAGGCGGGTCACTTGGTCTTTGGTTAAGCCAGAGAAAGAGAACATACCGTTTTGACGTTCAATGAAGCTGAAGTCGCGGTCAACGCCTTCTTCTTTCAAGGTCGCAACAAACAGCTCACGCATTTCCTGGATACGCACACGCATGTCAGCCACTTCTTTTTCCCACTCTGCACGCAGCGCTGCATCATTCAGGATTTGGGTCACAACCGCAGCACCGTGTGCCGGTGGGTTGGAGTAGATAACACGGGCAATGCTCTTCACCTGGCTGAATGCAGTTGCTGCTTCTGCCGCTGATTTACCCACCAGATTGAATGCACCAACACGTTCGTTGTACAGGCCGAAGTTTTTCGAGAATGAGCTAGCAACCATCAGTTCCTGGCAAAGCTCAGCAAAGATACGCAGACCAGCTGCATCTTCTTCCACGCCTTTTGCAAAACCTTGGTATGCGAAGTCAAACAGTGGCAAAAGGCCTTTTTCAACACACAGATCAGCCAGCTGACGCCATTGCTCTGCATCTGGGTCGATACCGGTTGGGTTGTGGCAGCAGCCGTGCAGCAGGACGATATCACCCGCGTTTGCGGTTTGCAGATCAGCAACCATGGATGCGAAATCCATGTCTTTGGTTTCTGCGTTGTAGTAGGTGTAAGACGCAACTTCCAGACCCGCAGCAGCGAATACGCCGTTGTGGTTTGCCCACGTTGGGTTACTTACCCATACTTTTACGTCGCCAAGCTGGCGCTTGATAAATTCCGCCGCCAGACGCAGTGCACCGGTACCGCCAGGTGCCTGTGCAGTTTGCGCGCGCTTGTCAGCGATCAGGGTCGCTTCGTTACCAAACAGCAGTTTTTGTACTGCAAGGCCGTATTCCGGTGTGCCAGGAATAGACAGGTAAGATTTGGTTTTTTCGTTTTCAAGCAGCGATGCTTCCGCTTTTTTAACGGTAGCAAGAACAGGGGTGTTTCCGGATTCATCCTTGTAAATACCTACACCGAGGTTGATTTTCTCAGCACGCGGATCGGCTTTGAACTCTTCGGTCAGGCCCAGAATCGGGTCGGCAGGAGCCGCTAAAATTTTTTCAAACATCTTCGTTCATCCATGGCGTTGTTAAAAGACACTATCGCTGTTTATACCATTTTGAATCGTTGTAATAAAACGGAAATTCAACCTTATTGCTTGGTTAAAACACTGTGGTAGGGAAGGTAGAGGATTTGTTGTCCGGGATGGGATAAAAAGCAGCAAGGGCGGTAGGAGAATTGTGCGACTCAGGTTTTCTGCGAAGAGATAAATGATGAATTATTCTGCCCTAGAAGCTTTTGGAAACAGGTCACTTCCTGACGGAAATTAAAAACAATTCAGGCCGCGACTGCAGCCTGAGATTCTAAAACGCTATCGGTTACTTATGGTGTTTGTGTACCCACTCATTCAGGTGTTTAACAATGGCGTTCACGGCATGCTCCTGGGTGGGTTTTTCCCCGTGTTCAACTTCCAGTTTGCCTTCTTGGATGGGCGTTTCACCTGTCATGTCTTCGGCAATGTGCAGCCAGTCGGGATGCCAGTAATAAGGCTGGTTACCCAAAGTCCAGTGATGGACGCCGTTGCTTTCTCCGCGATAGTTAAGATCGCCAGCGGAATATTTGCTCATAATTGTTCTCTCAGTGTTTGTTCCAATCCCAATTTAACAAATAGTTGCAAGCAGGGGATGGCCGCAAACTGAGAATTTAGTGCAAACGATGATTGCAATTTCCCGGGCGAAAAAAACCTCCGGCAATGCGGAGGTTTTTTGATAACTGTTTGTGCGCTTAGAAGTTTGCGCTGCGTGGTGTACGTGGGAATGGGATAACGTCACGAACGTTGCCCATACCGGTTACGTAAGATACCAGACGCTCGAAGCCCAGACCGAAACCAGCGTGTGGCACAGTACCGTAGCGACGCAGATCGCGGTACCAGTCCATGTGCTCTGGGTCGATACCGATTTCGCGCATGCGCTCATCCAGGATGTCCAGACGCTCTTCACGCTGTGAACCACCGATGATTTCACCGATGCCCGGTGCCAGAACGTCCATCGCTGCAACGGTCTTGCCGTCATCGTTAAGGCGCATGTAGAACGCTTTGATGTCTTTCGGGTAGTTCTTCACGATAACTGGCGCTTTGAAGTGTTGCTCAGCCAGGTAGCGCTCGTGCTCAGAAGACATGTCGATACCCCATTCAACTGGGAATTCGAACTCTTTGCCAGAATCCAGCAGGATTTGGATCGCGTCGGTGTAATCAACCTGCGCGAAGTCAGAAGTCACGAACTGCTCCAGACGGGTAATCGCTTCTTTGTCGATACGTTGAGCGAAGAATTCCATGTCATCACGGCGCTCTTCCAGAACCGCTTTGAACACGTACTTCAGCATGTCTTCTGCCAGCTTCGCAACGTCATCCAGTTCAGCAAATGCCACTTCTGGCTCAACCATCCAGAATTCCGCCAGGTGGCGGCTGGTGTTTGAGTTTTCTGCACGGAAAGTAGGGCCGAAGGTGTAAACCTTGCTGATCGCACATGCATACGCTTCTGCGTTCAGCTGACCAGAAACGGTCAGGAAGGTTTCTTTACCGAAGAAATCTTCGTTGTAGTCCACAGTGCCTTTGTCAGTGCGTGGCAGGTTTTCCATGTCCAGCGTTGATACGCGGAACATTTCGCCTGCACCTTCTGCGTCAGACGCAGTGATCAGCGGTGCTGAAACCCAGAAGTAACCATTTTCGTGGTAGAAACGGTGAATTGCCTGAGCCAGACAGTTACGAACACGTGCTACCGCACCGATAACGTTGGTACGTGGACGCAGGTGAGCAACTTCACGCAGGTACTCGATAGAGTGACGGGTTTTTGCCATTGGGTAGGTGTCTGCATCTTCAACCCAACCAACCACTTTCACGTTGGTTGCTTGCAGTTCGTATGCCTGACCTTGTCCTGGGCTCTCTACCACTTTACCGGTAACTTCTACAGAACAGCCTGTGGTCAAACGAAGCACTTCTTCCTTGTAATTATTCAGCTCATTAGGAACAACTGCCTGGATTGGATCAAAACAAGAGCCGTCATAAATGGCGAGGAAAGAAATACCGGCTTTGGAATCGCGACGAGTGCGGATCCAACCACGAACAGTGACTTCGGTGTCTACTGCCGCTTTGCCGTGCAGGACGTCTGCTACAGGCGCATAGTTCATAATTTGCATCTAACTCCGTTGAAGATACCCGGCGACGCTGTGTCACCGGTAGAGGACAATTCTCACTTGAACTGGCAAGTTTACCCGCATCGCAGAACTACCTCAAGATGCAGAAATAGCAAGGATTGCGAGGCTGTGCGGTTTAGTGATGGATTGGTGAAAGAATAAGCGAGAAAATCCCCGGCGCTGGCTGTTTTTGCCTGTGCCGGGGGTAGGATTTAAACGGAAAGTGCCGTCAGGGCGATCACGCCAGTTTGAAACGGCCGATCATATGTTCCAGTTGATCCGAAAGTTGTTGCAATTCGGTACTGATTTCCTGTGTCTGGTTGGCATTGGTTGCGGTATCGTCGGCGTGGGACTGGATGCGCATTACCTGATCGCGCAGGGCATCCGCCATTTTTGCCTGTTCCACCGAATCTTTGCTGATCTCTTCTGCATTACTGTTCACGGTGAGGATCTCTTCAGCCATTTGCGCCAGTGAGCGTGAAAGCTGCATCACCGTTTCTGCGCGTTTTGTGGTGCTTTCACAGGTGGCGTCTATGGCATTGGCCGACTTGCTGGCATCAGCGGTGAGTTGCTCAATAATGCTTTGAATGTCACCCGTGGCATCATGAGTACGGCTGGCAAGGTTGCGCACTTCATCTGCAACCACCGCGAAGCCACGGCCTTGTTCGCCAGCGCGTGCTGCCTCAATGGCGGCATTAAGCGCCAGCAGGTTGGTTTGTTCTGCAATGGCGCGAATGACCTCCAAAATGCTGTTCACTTCCAGGCTCTGTTGGTTAACCGCCAGAATCTGATGCCTGACCTGTTCAATTTCTTGCACCAGTTGCTGGATTTCCTCCGCGGCCACGTTGGCATCATTGCGCCCTTGCTGGGCACTGTTTGCGAGCGACTTACTCAATTCTGCCGCTTCAGTGGTTTTTTCCTCAACGATATGCTGGTGGTGCTGCACATCGTCGATCGACGAAGACATTTCTTGAGTTTCGCGGCGCTGATTTTCGACCAGCTTATTGGTTTCGCTGGAGACATTGGTGAGGATCTTTGCCTCATCCACCAAGGTTTTCGCGGTGTCCCGCACCTGGTGGAGGCTGCCGGAGAAACCATCGAGAAGTGCATTGCAACTATCTGCCAACTGGCCAATTTCGTCCTGCTGGGACAGGGTAATGCGCTCGCTCAGGTTCTTGTCATTGCTGCAAGTGCGCATAAACAGTGAAATGCGTTTGAGAGGGGACACCAGCGCGTTGCGGATAAAGCCGAACGTCAGGGCGAAACCAGCAAGGGTAATGGCTGTCATGATGGCGGCGGTAACCAGCATTTTGTTGTTGATGGTTTCGTAGAGTGCTGAAAGGTTGTATTCAAGACGCACCACGCCCAACACGGTGTCTTCCGGCACCACATGGCATTGAAGACAGTTGGTGCCACGGTAGCTGGAGCTGGCTTTCATAGGCAGTGCGACGACAATCCCGGGGCCATAATCACGGGTGACATTCTCGATGATGGTTTCCCCGCCCACAGCACGTTGGTCGATACTGTCGGCAATTGCCTGTTCCGGGTTGCCGGGGCCGAAAATTGATGTGATGCCATCTGCGCGGATAACCCGGGCATCTTCAATGCCATTTTGTTCCAACACTTTCTGACGCAGCGCTTCTTTTTGGTGAATGGTGCCGGTCAGCATCATCATATTGAGGCTGTCGAAGTAGTTGCTGGCTTTGTCCAGAGTCTGTTCCCCGACAATGTCGGTGACCAGCGTTTTTTGCTGGTTGTTTTGATAAACCAGCGACACAGCAAGAACAACAGAAAATATGAAGAAAAGTACAATAAGAATTTTTGCCGCAATGGGTAGACGCATTGTTTCAGACCACGAACTGTCGTTATTTTTATCAAGAGTTTAGCGGCAATTTTGTAAATGGGTGATTTCATTAATGTTGTTGTGTGATTGTTGCAGCACAATTATGTAAACACTTGTCGCAAATATAATGTAACGCGGTTTATTCGCGCACGTTTAAATGCCTGTTGGTGGGCTATCGAGAATTGAGCTCAAGGCGATTATTCAGTAGCATGCCGCCCGACGTTATATTCCCAAACAGGAAAGGAAAGTATGCAAACCGAGTTGTTCAAAGAATTCATGTTTGAAGCGGCACACCGTCTGCCTCATGTGCCGGAAGGCCACAAGTGCGGCCGACTGCATGGCCACTCTTTCCTGGTTCGTTTGTACGTGACAGGCGAAGTGGATCAATACACTGGCTGGGTGATTGATTTTTCCGAAATTAAAGCGGCGTTCAAACCTATTTACGACCGCCTTGACCATTACTACCTCAACGACATCGAAGGCTTGGAAAACCCGACCAGTGAAGTGTTGGCAAAATGGATTTGGGATCAGCTTAAACCTAGCCTGCCATGTCTGAGCAAAGTAATGATCAAAGAAACCTGTACAGCGGGTTGTATCTATAGCGGTGAATAATAGGGCGTAAGCGGCTTACTAGGGCGATTAATTGCTCACTGCGAAAAAAAGGGCCTGTTGGCTAATGCCAGTCAGTTAAGCTGACTGGCTTTCTTTTTATTGGGGTATTTCTTTGCCTTAGGCTTCACGGCTCTCGGGTATATTCGCTCTTCTCGCTTAATGGGCAACACATGATGTATCGCCTC
>NZ_JAHUTS010000014.1:0-127486 GCF_019209835.1 Enterovibrio paralichthyis
GAGGAAGCGATACATCATGTGTTGCCCATTAAGCGAGAAGAGCGAATATACCCGAGAGCCGTGAAGCCTAAGGCAAAGAAATACCCCAATAAAAAGAAAGCCAGTCAGCTTAACTGACTGGCATTAGCCAAAAGGCTGCTTTTTATTAGTGATTTATTCATCAGTCACGCAGGTGCGCGCCGAATTTCTCACCCAATAGTGCTACAACTGCTGCAACTGCCTCAGAAATATCACTTTCTTCAAGCGTGCGTTCAGTTGACTGCAGGCTCAGTGCAATCGCAAGGCTCTTCTTGCCTTCTTCAACACCTTTACCTTTGTACAGGTCAAACAGCTTGGAACCGGTCACCAGCGCGTTGTCAGTATCCAGACATGCACGAACCACGTCTTCTGAAGCAACGTCGTCAGCAACGATAACTGCGATGTCACGACGGTTAGCCGGGAACTTGGAAATCACAACTGCCTCTGGGATAACACGGGTGTTGATCGCAGACCATTCGATTTCGAACACGATAGTACGGCCATTCAGACCAAACTTCTTCTCAAGCTCTGGGTGAACCGTACCGATGTAGCCGACAACTTCACCGTTCACTTCGATTGCTGCAGATTGACCCGGGTGCAGTGCTGGATGCTTCGCCGCTTTGAAGCTGTAGTTCAGCTCGTTCGCAGTCAGCTCCAGGATCGCTTCCAGATCGCCTTTCAGGTCGAAGAAATCTACTGTGTTCGTTGCAATGTCCCAATGCTCTTCAGAGCGAGGCCCCGCAATCACACCAGCCAGCATCATCTCTTGCAGCATGCCGTTTTCAGCATCTTCGCAAGGAATGAAACGCAGACCTGCTTCAAACAGGCGTACACGTGGCTGTTGGCGTTTCTGGTTGTAAGCAACCGTGTTCAGCAGACCCGTCCACAGGCTCAGACGCATTGCTGACATATCTGCAGAGATTGGGTTTGGCAGGATCAGTGGCTCAACATCCGGCACAATCAGTTTCTGTTGGTTTGGCTCAACGAAGCTGTAAGTAATTGCTTCGTGGTAACCACGGTCAACCAGCAGGTCACGAACACGTTTCAGCGGCTGTTTCGCTTCTTTGTGCTCGTTCATGTTCAGGGATGCAACAGGCGCTTGGTTTGGAATGTTGTCATAACCGTAGATACGGCCAACTTCTTCAATCAGGTCCTGTTCAATCGCCATGTCAAAACGCCATGAAGGTGCTTTGGCAGTCCAGCCCTCTTCAGAAGCTTCAACTTCACAACCCAGACGAGTCAGGATATCAACCACTTCTTCCGAAGGAATATGGTGACCCAGCAGGTTGTCCAGCTTGATGCGACGCAGAGAGATTGTCTTCGCTTTAGGCAGGTGCTCTTCAGACTCCTGGCCTACGATTTCGCCCGCTTCACCACCACAGATCTCGATCAGCAGTTGTGTTGCGCGCTCCATTGCCTGCTGCTGCAGTGCTGAATCTACGCCACGCTCGAAGCGGTGTGAAGAATCTGTGTGCAGACCGTAGCTACGTGCGCGACCACGGATTGCGTCAGGTGCAAAGAATGCAGACTCTAGCAGTACGTCAGTGGTGGTTTCAGCATTTACGCCAGAATCCTGACCGCCAAAGATACCTGCGATTGCCAGCGCTTTGTTGTGGTCAGCAATCACCAGAGTATTGTCGTTCAATTCAGCTTCAGTACCGTCCAGCAGAGTCAGTTTCTCGCCCTGCTTCGCCATACGCGCAACAATACCACCTTCAATCTTCGCCAGATCGAATGCATGCATTGGTTGACCTTGTTCCAGCATCACGTAGTTAGTGATGTCAACGATTGGGTCGATAGAACGGATACCGCTGCGACGCAGTTTTTCCTGCATCCACAGAGGGGTTGCGGCTTGAACGTTCACACCTTTAACAACACGGCCCAGGTAACGTGGACATGCCGCAGGCGCTTCGATAGCAACTGACACTTTGTCTTCGATGGTTGCAGCAACGCTTTCGATAACCGGCTGACAAACTTCTGCACGGTTCAGA
This sequence comes from Enterovibrio paralichthyis, assembly GCF_019209835.1. Taxonomy (NCBI): domain Bacteria; kingdom Pseudomonadati; phylum Pseudomonadota; class Gammaproteobacteria; order Vibrionales; family Vibrionaceae; genus Enterovibrio; species Enterovibrio paralichthyis. Next base: position 2,010 of record NZ_JAHUTS010000014.1, read on the forward strand.
ACGCCAACTTCACGCGCCAGTCCTTTGATGCTCAAACAGTCTGCACGGTTAGCCGTCAGGTCAACATCGATGGTCACGTCGTTCAGCTTCAGGAATTCGCGGAAATCAGTACCGATCACTGCGTCCTGTGGAAGCTCCATGATGCCGTTTGATTCAACGTCGATGCCCAGCTCAGAGAAAGAACACAGCATGCCGTGAGATGGTTGGCCACGCAGTTTCGCTTTTTTGATTTTGAAATCGCCTGGCAGTACCGCACCCACAGTCGCCACAGCCACTTTCAGGCCAAGGCGGCAGTTTGACGCGCCACAAACGATGTCCAGCAGCTCTTCACCGCCAACGTTAACTTTGGTTACACGCAGTTTGTCTGCATCAGGGTGCTGGCCACACTCAACCACTTCACCAACCACGACGCCGGTGAACTCACCCGCTACCGCTTCAACGTCGTCTACTTCCAGACCCGCCATGGTGATTTGGTGTGCCAGTTCTTCGCTGTTTACCGCAGGATTAACCCACTCGCGAAGCCAGGATTCACTGAATTTCATTTATCAATTACCCCAATGCTTACTTGAATTGTTTCAGGAAACGCAGATCGTTCTCGAAGAACGCACGCAGGTCGTTCACGCCGTAGCGCAGCATGGTCAGACGCTCTACGCCCATACCGAATGCGAAACCTGAGTATTTTTCTGGGTCGATACCAACAGAACGCAGAACGTTCGGGTGAACCATACCGCAGCCCAGTACTTCCAGCCATTTACCGTTTTTGCCTTTTACGTCTACTTCTGCAGAAGGCTCAGTGAATGGGAAGTATGAAGGACGGAAACGTACTTCCAGATCTTCTTCGAAGAAGTTACACAGGAAGTCGTGCAGGATGCCTTTCAGCTGAGCGAAGTTAACGTTCTCGTCAACCAGCATGCCTTCTACCTGATGGAACATTGGGGTGTGAGTTTGGTCGTAGTCGTTACGGTACACACGGCCAGGGGCGATAAAGCGCAGTGGCGGTTGTTTCTCTTCCATAGTACGGATCTGTACACCTGAAGTGTGGGTGCGCAGCATCAGATCTGGGTTGAAGAAGAAAGTATCGTGGTCAGTACGCGCTGGGTGGTCTTCCGCAATGTTCAGTGCATCAAAGTTGTGGAATGCGTCTTCGATTTCCGGACCCGTTTCTACCGTGAAGCCCAGCTCACCAAAGAAGCTCTCAATACGCTCGATAGTGCGGGTAACAGGGTGAATACCACCGTTTTCAATGCGACGGCCAGGCAGGGTCACATCAATCGTTTCAGCAGACAGTTTCGCTTCCAGCTCTGCGCTTTCCAGTGCAGTTTTGCGCTCAGACAGCAGTTGCTGAACAGCTTGCTTCGCTTTGTTGATGCTTGCACCCGCTTCGCGGCGTTCTTCCGGTGGCAGTTTACCCAACTGCTGAAGCTGAAGGGTCAGCTCACCTTTTTTACCCAGGTACTGTACGCGTACCTCATCCAGAGCCGCAACAGTATCAACCGCTTCGATGGCAGCCGTTGCGTTGGATAGAATCTCTTCTAGTTGTTGCATCGTTTCCTCATCTACCCACTTGGGCAGTGTCCTACAGGGAGTAATAGATATACCAATTCTCGGAGCAAAATCAGCGCTGAACTTGTGGTAAAGCGATAACAGAAAATGCTCTGGGAATTGGTATAAGACGTAACGCTACATAGTAAATAAACCGAAGCCTAAATCCAATCTGAAATACACGATAAGTGCTTGTCATGCTTATTTCATCGCCATATTTATTCACTGAAATCAGGTTCATTCAGTAAGGTGGCTAATTGTTGACACAAGAAGGTGATTTTTCGCGGATTTTAGGCATAGAAAAAGGGGAGCCGAAGCTCCCCTTTCTCACAAAGTCTATTCTGTAATAAATTACAGAGCAGCTTTCGCTTTCTCTACCAGAACAGAGAATGCAGCTTTGTCGAATACAGCGATATCAGCCAGGATCTTACGATCGATTTCGATAGACGCTTTCTTCAGACCGTTGATGAAACGGCTGTAAGACATACCGTTTTGACGAGCCGCAGCATTGATACGTGCAATCCACAGTTGACGGAATTGACGTTTTTTCTGACGACGGTCACGGTAAGCGTATTGACCAGCTTTGGTAACTGCTTGGAAAGCTACGCGGTAAACACGTGAACGTGCACCGTAGTAACCTTTAGCTTGTTTCAGAACTTTCTTATGACGTGCACGAGCTTGTACACCACGTTTTACGCGAGGCATTATGTCTCTCCTAAACTAATTCGTTAAAAATACTAAGAAAAATTATGCGTATGGAAGCATACGAACAACTGCACCAATTTCGCACTTAGGCAGAATTGAGTTTGGACGCAGTTGACGTTTGTTCTTAGTAGAACGCTTAGTCAGGATGTGACGCTTAGTAGCATGCTTGTACTTGAAACCGCCGCCAGTTTTCTTGAAACGTTTAGCAGCACCTTTGTTTGCTTTCATCTTAGGCATGATGAATAACTCCGCATTGTATGCAATTAATAACAGTGTAATTTGGCGAACAAAGAGGCTATGCCCGAAGGCATAGCCTCTCGTTACTTGTATGCCGAAATTACTTCTTCTTAGGGGCAAGAACCATGATCATTTGACGACCTTCGATCTTCGTTGGGAAGCTTTCTACTGAAGCGATTTCAGCAGTGTCTTCCTTCAGACGATTCAGAACGTCAACACCGATATCCTGGTGCGCCATTTCGCGACCGCGGAAACGGATAGTGACCTTGACCTTGTTGCCCTCTTCAATAAAGCGAACCAGGTTGCGTAGTTTTACCTGATAGTCGCCAATATCGGTTCCAGGACGGAATTTAACTTCCTTGATCTGGACAATCTTTTGTTTTTTCTTCTGCTCTTTCGCAGCCTTACTCTTTTCGTAGATGAACTTACCGTAGTCCATCACACGACATACTGGTGGCTCGGCATTAGGGCTAATTTCTACCAGATCAACACCAGCATCTTCCGCTACTTTCATTGCTTCATCGTATGAAACAATACCAAGCTGTTCACCGTCGATACCTGTCAGACGTACTTCACGCAGACCACGAAGTTCTTCGTTCAAGCGGTGAGCATTTTGTTTAGCCGGGACTTTTCTTGCGCCTTTAATACCTTATTCCTCCAAAATATTAAGAGTTCGGGTGCGAACTTCGTTCTCGAGCAGAGAAACGAATTCGTCAATTTTATATTTACCCAAGTCTTTACCTTTGCGTGTACGTACCGCGATTTCGCCAGCTTCCATCTCTTGGTCGCCGCAAACCAGCATATATGGTACGCGCTTCAAAGTGTGTTCGCGGATTTTAAAGCCAATCTTCTCGTTTCTCAAGTCTGCAGACGCTCTAAATCCTGCTTTTTGCAGTTTTTTCGCTACTTCCTGAACATATTCTGCCTGATTGTCAGTAATGTTCATGACTACAGCTTGTTGAGGAGCCAGCCAGCTTGGGAAATGACCTGCATATTCTTCAATCAGAATACCGATGAAACGCTCCAGTGAACCGAGAATCGCACGGTGAATCATTACAGGTGTGTGGCGTTCGTTGTCTTCGCCAACATAAGTTGCGCCCAAGCGCTCTGGCAACGCAAAATCGAGCTGCACAGTACCACACTGCCAAGCGCGATCCAAACAGTCATGCAAAGTAAATTCAATCTTAGGACCGTAGAACGCACCCTCGCCTTCCAGAATCTCGAATTGAATGTCCATTGAATCCAGTGCTTCCGCCAGCGCTTTCTCTGCGCGGTCCCACATTTCATCAGAACCTACACGCATTTCAGGACGGGTTGACAACTTAACCACGATCTCTTCGAAGCCGAAGGTCTTGTAAGTGTCATAAACCATCTTGATGCACGAAGTTACTTCTTGCTGTACTTGTTCTGGTGTACAGAAGATGTGTGCATCATCCTGGGTGAAGCCGCGAACGCGCATCAGACCGTGCAGAGCACCTGATGGCTCGTTACGGTGACAGCTGCCGAACTCCGCCATACGCAGCGGCAGGTCGCGGTAAGATTTCAGACCTTGGTTGAAGATCTGAACGTGACCTGGGCAGTTCATAGGCTTCAGTGCATATTCACGGTTCTCAGACTGAGTGGTGAACATGTAGTCAGCGTATTTGTCCCAGTGACCAGAACGTTCCCACAGAACGCGATCCATGATCAGCGGGCCTTTCACTTCCTGGTAATCGTATTCATTCAGTTTTGAACGTACGAATACTTCCAGCTCACGGAAGATAGTCCAGCCGTTGTGGTGCCAGAACACCATACCCGGCGCTTCTTGCTGCATGTGGTACAGATCAAGTTGCTTGCCCAGTTTACGGTGGTCACGCTTCGCTGCTTCTTCCAGACGCTGAAGGTGTGCTTTCAGTTCTTTCTTATCGTTGAACGCAGTACCGTAGATACGTTGCAGCATCTTGTTGTCGCTGTTACCACGCCAGTAAGCGCCAGCCACGTTCAGGATTTTGAAGTTTTGGCAGAAGCCCATGTGCGGAACGTGTGGGCCACGGCACATGTCGATGTATTCTTCGTGATGGTACAGACCTGGGCGATCGTCACGTGAGACGTTCTCATCCAGAATTTCCATCTTGTACGGTTCGCCACGTGATTCAAACGTATCACGCGCTTCCTGCCAGCTTACGTTCTTCTTAACAACCTGGTATTTGGTTTTTGCCAGTTCCTGCATGCGCTTTTCAATCGCATCAAGATCCTCTTGGCTCAGTGAACGGTCAAGGTCTACGTCGTAGTAGAAGCCATTGTCGATCGTTGGACCGATAGCCATTTTCACATCTGGGAACAGTTGCTTGATAGCGTGACCCAGCAGGTGAGCACAAGAGTGGCGGATAATTTCCAGACCGTCTTCGTCTTTCGCGGTGATGATTTCAAGGTTTGCGTCTTCAGAGATCAGGTCGCAAGCATCAACACGTTGACCGTTAACACGACCAGCGATACAGGCTTTTGCCAGACCAGGGCCGATGTCAGCAGCGACGTCGTAAGTGGAAACAGGGTTTTCGAAGGAACGCTGACTACCGTCAGGAAGAGTAATTACAGGCATTATTTCGTCCTATATACAGTGGTGCTACACACGCAGTAGCACTTGTTTTCATGAATTTGGCTCAGCGGAATAGGAATTGCGCCGCTGAGCTTGAAGGTTTTCCCGGGCGCGATTTTGTTACCAATCAAAATATCATCGCCAGAGCGAACAAGGATTGTACCCCCATTCAAAAAGAACGCAACTCAGATTAATACACTGTTGCTTACAGAGGATTTTATAGTCACGACGCTTCGATAGGGATTCGCTACAAACTTAGAACGCCGCCCAAAATACCGAGTGCAAAACGTACAGTTTCATGGGCTATTTGAAGTGAATTGGCAATGGAGAAACAAACACAGTGAACCAATTTTACCTGCTGCGCGTATTGGGGTTTGATGTTGCAATGCTAGAAATTTAGGCCTCGTTGGTACTATCCAAACAACGAGGCCTCTTTTTTATTTGATGTTCATGCAGTTAGCATAAAAGGTCGTGGTTGCCGGCCAGTCCGAGAACACACCTACCACACCCACATCTTTAGCCAGTACATCCAACAACTTCAGTGCATCGCCATCATTATTGGTGACGTCTTCGATGGATTGGTAATACCAGCCACCACCGCTTGCCAGCGGGCCCGAGCGTTCCAGCGTCCACGCTATCATTTTTAAGCCAGCAGCTTTTGCCTGTTTGGCATAATCCGAAGGAACAATTTCGCCATTTTCATTTACCGTCACCATCGCAAACAGCGGCGGTGCAATATATTCAACACCGGCATCCTTCAGTGCTTTCATATCTGACAAAGATGGCGCCCAGTTCTCATCATCGTACATACGTGAATCCAGATAGACTGCCTGTTCACCAAATTTTGGTTCATTCGCAATCCAGTATTTCACGTCTTCTATATTAAAGGACTGAGGGAAGACCTCAGAAGGCTTCACACCCGCCGCTTTATATTCGTCCAGCATTTTCTGAGCATATTCTTGCTGGCTGAAGCCTTGAAATGGCATCTCAACCGCTGGCGCTTTCAATTCTGGCGTCATTTTCACACCCAATTCTTTGAACAATGCAATGCTCTCAGCATGGGTCATCAAAGTACCGTTTGAGGCATACAGATCTGTACGCCAACCCGGTGTACCATTCATGTACTCTTCCGGTGTTGTCGCCATAGGGTTTCCACCATCCATTTTCCCTTTCAGGCGTTTAAATTCTTCCAGCGTGAAATCAGAAGTACGGCATTCCACTTGTGCTTTCTCGCCCGTATCAGGATCGGCAGGGGTAAATGGCACTGAACATTTTGCAGCAAGATCCGGATATGCAAGTACGTCCGTCGTGGTATGGAGGTCGCTCTGGGAGTGGCGGCAAACGAGCTGTTTATCTTTAGTGAAAGTCACATCACACTCGACAATGCCCGCCCCCATTTGCGCTGCTGCAATGTAAGATTCCTTAGTGTGCTCAGGAAACATCAGCGCCGCACCGCGGTGGCCGATAGAAAACGCACTCTTCTTTACCGGTTTGCCCAGACATTTTTCGAGTTTTGCCTTGAGTTCGCCCTCGTCCATGTCTGCCACCAAATACGCGGGACGCGGGCCTAATGTGTAGTCAGATGAGGCCATTGCAAAACCAGATGATAACAGTGAGACGGCCACGCCAATCTAGACGATTCTTTTCATGCATACACTCCTTAATTTAATGCGTTAACACAATGCGATGCTGGCGCATTCTGTCCTACCAAGATGACTGATTAGCGACAAAATCTTTACCGTTACGTGTCTGGTTAAGCTGTATTCTTTCAATTAATACACGACGTGTAATTTGAACTGGCCATGAAGCTTGTGGTTGATACCAAGCAAAAACTTGATTTTGGGTTAAGTGTCATACAACATGATTTGTATATACGAAACAACCGAGCAGATTGATGACAAAAGCGCCCCGCTTCCTACAAATCAAAACTTACATTGAAGAGCAGATCAGCAACCACACATGGGCTGTCGGTTCTCAAATCCCGACAGAGGCTGAGCTTTGCGAGCAGTTTTCGGTCAGTCGAATGACGGTGAACAAAGCTATTCGTGATTTGGTCAATGAAAGAAAGCTTGAGCGCACGCCACGCCTCGGAACATTCGTTTGCCAACCCAAGGCAGAAAGTCCTTTGATGGATATTCGCAACATTGCCGACGAAATCATCGCCCGCGGGCAAAACTATAACAATCAAATCATTAGCTTGTGTGAGATAAGCGCGCCAGAAGATGTGGCAATGCGATTAGGTATCCTACTTGGCAGTACCGTATATAAGAGTGAAATCGTCCATTTTGCTGATGGGATACCGGTACAGCTAGAAGTACGGTGGGTAAACCCTGCATTCGCGCCAGATTACCTGCGACAGGATTTTTCGAAGATCACGCCAAATCAATACCTTGTCTCAAACTGCCCCCTCAACACTATTGAACATACCGTTGAAGCGATCATGCCAACTGAAAGTATCGCCCGTCTGCTGCAGATGACCGTAAAACAGCCTTGCCTGTTATTGCATCGCCGCACCTGGAGTAACAACCAGCTAATCAGTGCTGCATTGCTTTACCATCCTGGTGATCGCTATAAATTGAGTGCACGGGCCGATCTCTAACTTACTCTGTCATTGCACAATTTATAGAAACTGGCCACTAGGGTTTACACCTTTTATCACATTTTCATAACACAGCATCTTGAATCCACCCTCTCATTTGTCTATACATTTATATATACAAATGACAGGTGAGAGTTATGAAACGGATATTCACTGACTGCCGGGTTGTTACCCTGGACACAGACATCAGTCAGCCTGACGGATATCAGGTTCGTGAGAACCAAATGATAGCGACAGAAAACGGTGTCATTACCGCTGTGGGTGAAAACCTGCCAACAGCGGGACATAACTTGGTCTCACTGCAAAACAAACTTGTCACTCCCGGGCTGATCGACGCCCATACACACCTCGTCTTTGCCGGTGATCGCTCCGGCGAGTTTGAACAGCGCTTGCAAGGTGTGCCCTATCAGCAAATCGCCTTAAATGGCGGTGGAATCCTCTCTACTGTCAATGCAACCCGAAACGCCTCACTGGAAGAGTTGGTGAAACTTGCCATTCCCCGCGCCAAAGCGTTAATGCGTGACGGCGTCACAACCATCGAAATCAAAAGTGGCTATGGCCTAAGTGTTGAACATGAACTCAAAATACTGCGCGCCGCCAAAACGTTAAAGGATTTGTTGGATATCAATGTCACAACAACCCTGCTTGGTGCCCACGCATTGCCACCTGAATTTAAAAACGACAGCAATGGCTATATCGAATTAGTCTGCAACGAAATGATCCCTGCCGCGGCTCAGGAAGGATTAGCTGATGCTGTCGATGTTTTCTGCGAAGGCATTGGATTTTCACCAGATCAAATGATGACGGTTTTCGAGGCTGCTCAACGCCATGGTTTGCACATCAAAGGACACACTGAACAACTTTCAAACCTTGGTGGCAGCGCACTGGCCGCAAAAATGGGTGCTCTGTCTGTCGACCATATCGAATACTTAACCGACGAAGACGTTGAAGCTCTGGCTGAAAACGGCACCGTTGCAACCCTGCTTCCCGGTGCTTTCTATTTCTTACGCGAAACGCAACAGCCACCCGTTGGACAATTGCGCCAACACCGCGTCCCTATGGCTATTGCCACTGACTTCAATCCCGGAACATCACCGTTTGCCAGCCTAACATTGATGATGAATATGGCCTCTACCCTGTTTGGCTTAACGCCGCAGGAAAATCTATATGGCGTTACCCGGCACGCCGCACAAGCTCTTGGGATGGGCAACAAAGGGCAAATTGCCGCTGGTTTTGATGCTGATTTTGCCGTGTGGGATTTAACCTCCCCTGCGCAATTGAGCTATCAAGTCGGGTTAGCACCACTTTGTGCGCGGTATCTAAAAGGAGAGCTCGCCCATGACGCTTGATCGAAGAATCTGGCAGGGTCGGACAGACCCTGAAGACGGTGAGCTAGGCCAGCGTTTTCACCAGAAAGTCAAAAGTGCTGAAGATGCCAAAACACCCGGCGTTATGCTGATGGGTTTTGCCTGCGATGAGGGTGTAGCGTGCAATAAAGGCCGCGTTGGCGCTTATGGAGCGCCTGTTGAAATCCGCAAAATGCTGGCCAATTTGCCCTGGCATCACGGTTCGCTTGCCCTTTACGACAATGGCGATATCCATTGCGATGACCACGACTTAGCCCGGGCACAAACACTGCTCGCCAATCAAATCGCTGAAGCGCTCAAGTATAAACAGTTTCCGCTTGTTCTGGGCGGTGGGCACGAAGTGGCCTGGGGATCATTTCAAGGCCTGGCTAACTACGTTGCACAGAAAAGCCCGGGTATCACGCCAAAGATTGGCATCATCAATTTCGATGCCCACTTCGACCTGCGCACACCATCTGGCGCATCACGGGCTGGCAGCTCGGGCACGCCTTTCTCGCAAATCGCCGAACACTGCCAAAAGCGAAATTGGCCGTTTCATTACGCCTGTCTTGGAGTAAGCCGCGCCAGCAATACCGAGGCCTTGTTTAATAAAGCCGAATCGCTGGGTGTCCTTGTTGTCGAAGATACTGACTTCTCAGCTGCTAACTTCACGGCGATTGAAGATCAGATAAGCACTTTTTTAGCCCAAATGGATGCCATCTATCTGACCATCGATATGGACGTATTCCCTGCAACTACAGCACCTGGCGTCAGCGCGCCTGCTGCCCATGGTGTTGACTATTCACTGATAGAACAACTTATCCGCACGATTACCGATGCCAAAGATTCGGACGGTAACCGAAAACTGAAACTGGCCGATATCGCAGAGCTTAATCCGCGCTACGACATCGACAACCACACATCACGGTTGGCTGCCCGGCTGGTCTGGACGATCACCCGCAGCCTCTCAACCCCAGAAGAACCTCAAGGAGTGACGCAATGAACGACCCACGTCTGGATTTGTCGCGAACCATCAAATCGCCAACAGGCACAACGCTGACTGCCAAATCCTGGTTAACCGAAGCTCCGCTTCGTATGTTAATGAACAACCTGCATCCGGATGTTGCCGAACACCCGCATGCCCTGGTGGTGTATGGCGGTATTGGTCGCGCTGCGCGTAACTGGCAATGTTTCGACAAGATCGTTGAAGTTCTGACCCGACTTGAAGATGACCAAACCTTGCTGGTGCAATCCGGCAAACCTGTGGGTGTATTCCCTACTCACAAAGATGCACCAAGGGTTTTGATTGCCAACTCTAACCTGGTGCCGCATTGGGCGAACTGGGAACATTTCAACGAACTCGATAAGCAAGGCCTGGCAATGTACGGCCAGATGACCGCGGGTAGCTGGATTTACATCGGCTCTCAGGGCATTGTCCAGGGCACCTATGAAACCTTCGTCGCGGTGGCAAAAAAGCACTTCGGCGGCGAAGCAAAAGGACGCTGGGTATTGACCGGCGGCCTGGGCGGCATGGGCGGTGCACAACCTCTTGCTGCGACCATGGCAGGCTTTTCAATGATTGCTGTTGAATGTGATGAAAGCCGCATCGACTATCGCCTGCGCACCGGTTATGTCGACAAAAAGGCAACAGATCTGGATGACGCGCTCGCCATGCTGCAGCAATCACTGGATGACAATAAGCCGGTTTCCATAGGCCTGCTGGGAAATGCTGCAGATGTATTTGCTGAAATGGTTAATCGCGGCATCACACCAGATGTAGTAACCGACCAGACTTCCGCCCATGATCCGCTGAATGGCTATTTGCCGCAGGGTTGGACGATGGAAGATGCAGCTGAAAAACGAAAAATTGATGAAGCAGCCGTTGTCGATGCTGCAAAAGCTTCCATGGCGGTTCAGGTTAAAGCCATGTTGGCGCTGCAATCACGCGGCGCTGCAACCTTGGATTACGGCAACAACATCCGCCAGATGGCACTGGAAAAAGGCGTTGAAAATGCGTTTGATTTCCCAGGCTTTGTACCCGCTTACATTCGTCCGCTTTTCTGCCAAGGTATTGGCCCATTCCGCTGGGCGGCACTTTCCGGTGACCCGGAAGATATCTACAAAACCGACCAGAAAGTGAAAGAGCTTATCCCGGATAACCCTCACCTTCACAACTGGCTGGATATGGCTCGCGAACGCATCCAGTTCCAGGGCTTACCGGCACGCATCTGCTGGGTTGGATTGAAAGACCGCGCCCGCCTTGGTCTGGCGTTCAATGAGATGGTGAAAAACGGCGAGCTGAAAGCACCGATCGTCATTGGGCGTGACCATCTGGATTCCGGCTCCGTTGCCAGCCCTAACCGCGAAACAGAAGGCATGATGGATGGTTCAGACGCAGTCTCCGACTGGCCCCTTCTGAACGCCCTGCTCAACACTGCATCGGGCGCAACATGGGTCTCGCTGCATCATGGGGGTGGTGTCGGCATGGGCTTTTCGCAACATTCTGGTGTCGTGATCGTCTGTGATGGTTCAGAAGACGCGGCTAAACGTGTCGGCCGTGTGCTTCACAATGACCCGGCAACCGGCGTAATGCGCCACGCTGATGCGGGTTACGGCATTGCGATTAATTGCGCCAAAGATCAGCAGCTGGATCTGCCATTGCTGGATTTACCGAATGTCCCGGTTAAAAAGTCATAAGGATCAAGGATGAACACGTTAACTATCACTCCCGGCGCACTGACACTGAAACAACTTCGAATGGTCAGCCGCGAGCCCGTCCAGATCGCTTTTGCTGACGGAGTACAAAGCCTGATGCAGGAAAGTGTGGATACTGTAGCCAGCGTCTTGTCAGAGGGTCGCGTTGTGTATGGCATCAATACCGGCTTTGGTCTGCTGGCCAATACCCGTATTGACCTCGACGATCTGGAAACGCTGCAGCGCTCTATTGTGCTTTCCCATGCTGCTGGTATTGGCGAATTTATGGATGACAAAACCGTCCGTCTGATGATGGTTCTGAAAATTAACAGCCTGTCCCGCGGCTATTCCGGCATCCGTTTTTCTGTCGTTGAAGCCCTGGCTCAATTGATCAATGCCGAAGTTTTCCCCTGCATCCCGAAGAAAGGCTCTGTCGGTGCATCCGGGGATCTGGCGCCCCTCGCCCACATGAGCACAGTGTTACTGGGGGAAGGTCAGGCCAGACACAAAGGTGAAATCGTTTCAGGTGCCATGGCATTGAAAATTGCTGGTTTAGAGCCAATTACTCTGGGGCCAAAGGAAGGCCTGGCACTTTTGAACGGAACCCAGGCTTCAACGGCCTTTGCATTGGAAGGCTTGTTTGCCGCGGAAGATCTTTACGCATCAGCAACGGCCTGCGGCGCATTATCTGTCGAAGCAGCACTTGGTAGCCGCCGACCGTTTGACCCACGGATTCACCGGGTTCGTGGTCACCGCGCACAGATGGATGCGGCCAATGCCTATCGTCACCTGCTGGAAATGAACAGTGAAATTGGCGACAGTCACCAAGGCTGTGAAAAAGTGCAAGACCCTTACTCACTGCGTTGCCAGCCACAGGTTATGGGCGCTTGCCTGCAACAAATTCGCCATGCCGCGGATGTACTGGAAATTGAAGCCAACTCAGTGTCTGACAACCCCTTGGTGTTCTGCGATGATGGCGACATCATTTCTGGAGGAAACTTCCACGCCGAGCCTGTCGCGATGGCAGCAGACAACCTGGCGTTGGCCATTGCTGAAATTGGCAGCCTGTCAGAGCGTAGAATGGCGCTGCTTATCGACAGCAGCTTGAGTAAACTGCCACCGTTTCTGGTCGACAATGGCGGTGTAAACAGTGGCTTTATGATCGCGCAGGTTACCTCAGCAGCGCTTGCCAGCGAAAACAAAACGCTAGCACATCCTGCTTCAGTTGATAGCCTGCCGACCTCCGCGAATCAGGAAGACCACGTTTCAATGGCAACCTTTGCCGGCCGCCGCCTTACCGACATGGCCGAGAATACCCGCGGCATATTGGCCGTTGAGTTACTTTCAGCCTGTCAGGGGTTGGATTTCCGCGCCCCGTTGAAATCCACAGCCAAGCTGGAGCAAATAAAGGCTGAGCTTCGCAGCCATGTCCCCTTCTACGACAAAGACCGGTACTTCGCACCGGACATTGAAAAGGCAAACCGCCACCTTATGGAAGCTTGCCACAATAAATATATGCCCAGCGAATTACTCCCCAGCTTTTAATGACACTCAACGCCTCCTTTCTGGGGGCGTTGCTCAATTTTGAGTAGATTATTCATTTCCAATGCAGAATGTGGGGGTTACCACACTTCACTCTTGTCAGATTGCGCTACTATTTTGTTATCACACCAATTTTGACGCCTAACGAGGTAGATATGTGGCATACGCTCTCGGTTCAACTTTCGCTTGCCCTGGGCCAACAATTCGAAGTCGAAGAAAAAATGCCCATTGACGGCGGAGACATCAACGAGTGTTACAGCATTGGCTGTGGCGACACCCGGTTTTTCGTCAAAATCAACGCTAAAGAAAACCTCCCGATTTATGAAGCTGAGGCCGAAGGGTTGCGCCATCTGGCCAACAGCGGTGAAGTTTCTGTCCCGCAAGTTATTTACATTGGTGTGATAAAAGAAAAAGCGGTTCTGGTACTCGATTTTATCGTGATGAAGCCGCTTAACGATGAAAATGGCTACCTGTTAGGTAAAGATCTCGCCCGTTTGCACAAATGGGGAGAGCAGCCGGAATACGGTTTTGATATAGATAATTTCATCGGCACTACTGAACAGCGAAATAACTGGCACCGTAAGTGGGCACAGTTTTTTGCCGACCACCGCATCGGCCTGCAGCTCAAACTGGCCGAAGAGAAAGGCATGTTCTTTGGGGACATTGAAACAATCGTAGAAGCGGTAAAGGAAAGATTGAGTAACCATCAGCCCAAAGCCAGTCTGCTACATGGCGACTTATGGTCGGGCAACGCCTCCTCCACCATGAACGGGCCCATTCTCTATGATCCCGCTTGTTACTGGGGTGATCGCGAAGTGGATGTCGCTGCAACTCACCTTTTTGGCGGTTTTCCTGAATCCTTCTATCGGGGTTACAACGAAGTCTGGCCGCTGGATGAGGGGTTCGAATCACGCAAAGATCTCTACAATCTGTATCATCTTATTAACCATTCATTGCTGTTTGGCGGTCATTATCTGGCGCAAACAGAGGCATTGATCAACAAACTGGAACTCCTTAACTAGAGCGGTTTACGGTCAAATACAAATTCTTCAGAATAGGCGCCAATCAGCGCCTTTCTTTTTGCGCATTATTCGACATTCGTTTTAGGAAAACCCTTCACTATGATCCAAGCTGCGATTTTTGACATGGACGGCCTGTTGGTTGACTCAGAGCCGTTTTGGCAAGATGCTCAACTGGCAGTGCTCAATGATTTGGGACTTCACGTCACCCGTCAGGACACCATCGACACCACAGGCATCCGCATTGACCAGATCGTCAAGCATTACTACAAAACCCAAGGCTGGGAAGGCCCAAGCTGCGACGAAGTGTGCGACATGATCCTGGATAAAGTGATTGAGTTAGTTGGCATTCATAAGCCGATGATGCCGGGGGTAATGCATGCGCTGGAGCTGTGTAAAGCGGCCAACCTGCGTATCGCGCTCGCCTCTTCCTCCCCGCTAAAACTCATCAACGCCACACTCAAAGCGTTGGATCTCGAAGCTTGGTTTGAGCAATGTCATTCAGCAGAGCACCTTAAATATGGCAAGCCGCATCCTGAAGTGTATTTGAACGCAGCAGAAAGCCTGGGCGTGCCTCCACAGAACTGCATCGCCTTTGAAGATTCTTTCGCCGGTCTCCTTGCTGCGAAATCTGCCCAAATGCGCACAGTGATTGTTCCTGAGCATTCAGTCGCCGATCAGGCTCGCTGGGTGATCAGTGACGTCAAACTTCAATCGCTTAACGAATTAAGACCATCAATGTTGGGCGAATAATGCGCGCCATTCTGGGCAAGTGAACGAAACTTGCCCAGTCTTTACATTTTTCTTCGCTCAGCCGCTCACAGCTTTAAAAACTGAAGTACTCCTTTCCGAACCTTCTTTCGTAATTCCCATAGGTACATTTATGTTTCGACACATAAATATACATAGCTTCGAAATTCACTAACAAAATCATGCTGAAGGTCATAGTTTGGTCTTATTTCACTGAGCAAACCTTCGGCGGTTCTTAGAATGGGAACACATGGACGGTCTAAGAAACAGCTATCTTTCTTGCATCGCCGTGTAGTTGGGCCCGCAGTTCATATAGGGAGTTGAACATGCAAAATTTTACAGAAAGAGGGATCGACTGCCCTCATTGTGGACACCGAATTCGTATCACACTGGATACCAGCGGCGGTGATCAAGAATTTTATGATGATTGTCCGGCCTGTTGTAATGCGATCCATTTAAACCTACAAATTGATACGCAACACAAAACGATTACCCTGTTTGTAGACGCAGACGACGAGCAAATTTTTTAAGTGACGGCGCGGTTAATCATCCCGCTTTTAAACCGAGATTCCGGTAAAAGGAAGCCAGCGCAAAGCTGGCTTTTTTATTTATCCGTGACGGGCAGCCAGAACCCTTTCTACAGTATCCACAACGGCTTGAGTTTGCGGATCGACCTCAATATTGACGATATCACCAACCTTTCTCCAACCCATATTGGTGCGGTTTAAGGTTTCGGGTATGAGGTTGACACAAAATTGCTCTTGCTTCACATCGCCAATCGTCAAACTGATCCCATCAATGCCGATGTAACCTTTATCAAAGACGTATTTGTTGATGCCCTGCGGCAAAGCAAACCACACTTGTCGGTTGTTTTCCGTTTCAACGATGTCCACCACGGTTGCGGTACACATGATATGACCCGACATCGCATGACCACCGATTTCATCGCCAAACTTCGCCGCCCTTTCAAGGTTAATGCTATCGCCCTCATTCAAGCCACCCAGATTAGTCAGGGCTAAAGTGGCCTGCATTAAATCGAACCAGACAATATCGCCTTCAATGCGGGTGACAGTGAGACAACATCCGTTGTGTGCCACGGAGGCGCCTATTTCCAGTCCTTGCAGCAACTCTGGACTGAATTTCACGCCGTGGCTTTGAAACTGGGCTTTTTTAACGATAGAGACCACTTCTGCAGTAGTCTGAACAATTCCTGTAAACATGAAAATTCCTGTTGGCAGTATGAATACTGAGGCAAACGAATAACTGGATATAGCGTATTTTCCAAAAGTATCGATTGTCGCTTTGGTTTGCAAACGTATAATACAGCGTCCTTTTATAGCCAAGTCTATCAACTTCGAATTAAGCGAGGTTTGGGTTTGATTTGGCTGTTTTTCCCCTTTTCTTTTTCGGAGTCATAGGTGCAGAACTATCGCCTAGAAGCTAAATCCATCATCAAGTTAGGCATTCCCGTTTTCATTGCGCAACTGGCGCAAACTTCGATGGGTTTTGTAGATACTGTGATGGCTGGTGGTGTCAGTGCCACTGACATGGCCGCTGTGGCCGTTGCAACCAGCGTCTGGCTGCCTTCCATTCTGTTCGGTATCGGCATATTGCTGGCGATGGTACCTATCATTGCACAGCTCAATGGTTCTGGACGCAGTGCAAAAATCCCGTTCCAGGTTCAACAAGGCATCTATATGGCGCTGCTGCTTTCTGTGCCGATCGCGCTGGTTCTCTACAATGCGGGCTATATCGTCAACTATATGGAAGTTGAGCCGGCTTTGGCAGAGAAAACAATCGGTTACCTCTATGCCGTTATTCTTGCCGTTCCTGCATTTTTGCTGTTCCAGGTCTTGCGTAACCTTGCTGAAGGTATGTCGCTGACCATTCCAGCCATGGTGATTGGCTTTATTGGCCTTGCCGCCAACGTACCGCTGAACTGGATTTTTGTTTACGGTAAATTTGGCGCACCTGAACTGGGAGCGGTCGGTTGTGGCGTGGCAACCACCATGGTGTACTGGCTGATGCTGATCGCCATGTTTATCTACATCAAGATAAATAAACGTCTGAGCAAAGTAGGCGCTTTCCAGAACTTTGGTGCACCCGATTTTTCTGCGCTGAAGCGACTTTTCAAGATGGGATTTCCGGTTGCAGCCGCGATCTTCTTTGAAGTAACGCTTTTCGCCGTGATTGCACTTTTGATTGCGCCGCTGGGTTCGACCGTGGTGGCTGCACACCAAATCGCCATTAACTTCTCTTCGATGATTTTCATGCTGCCAATGAGTTTGGGTACCGCGGTAAGCATCCGTGTCAGCCATCAGTTGGGCGAAAAATCAACGGAAGGTGCAGCACGCGCAGCAAAACTTGGCATTTTGATTGGCCTTGGCACGGCGGTGATCACCGCGGCGCTGACTGTTGTTTTCCGCGAACCCATCATTCATCTGTACAACAGTAACCCAGAAGTGGTTGCGATTGCCGCCAACCTCATGCTGCTGGCTGCTGTTTACCAGTGTACGGATGCGATTCAGGTTGTCGCAGCCGGTGCGCTTCGTGGTTACAAAGACATGCGTGCAATATTCGAACGCACCTTCATTGCATACTGGATCCTGGGTGTGCCAATCGGCTACATCCTGGGCATGACAGATTGGATTGTCGAGCCGATGGGCGCCTACGGTTTCTGGATTGGTATCATTATCGGCCTAAGTTCAGCGGCCGTGATGCTGGGTCAGCGTCTCCACTGGATACGCAAACAATCTGACGAATTCCAGCTTGCAATGGCTGAGAAGTAACACCTCCACAATCCCGGCCTAGTCCGGGATTTTCTTTTCTGCACAATCCAATACGATCGCTCCTGCCTTATACTTCGTATCGTCTACATATATGGCGTTCATCAATCAAAGTATGACTATCCGAATTTTGTGGGTTATCTGCATTGCTTTCACGCTCTCCGGCTGTCTGGAGAATGATAAGGCACGCGCACAATTCGAAAATTATCAGTCACGCCTGGCCAGTGTGCTCGACACAGAGCCTTTCCTGCTCAGTGCCCCGTCATACATCGAACTTCCACGTAAGCGAGACTTGACGCTGCCGGTTGAAGACGTCCGCATGGGGTTACTGGATGCCTACGAGTTGCGCACCTGTGGCTTATTCCAACTCATTGCAGATCGGAATTCGATTCTAGGTAAAGTGCAGGATGGCTTTCGCCAGCTTCAATACGAAATAACGCTGCTCAGCACACTCGAAAAATGCTTAAACCAGATCGAAACAGAGAGCTTGAAAACCCAGCTTGAATCCGCGTATCAACAAAAACGCGAACAATTTCCGACTGTATACTGGAATACCATTTCAACCTCCGACGCATGGCGTAAGCAACTGACGCCATCCTCAAGCGCCTTGATTTTGCCCGGAGAGCCATTCCCACACAGTGATGCACTGGTTGCGCTAACGGGCTATGCCAATCTGTCAGAAGATTCAACGGATATCGTTACCCTTCAGGAGCCGCTGGAGAAACAGCGCTATCTGGGCAATGTTTTTTACTCCATGGATGAAAGTACTCGTTGGTTGACAGCGACAACACGTCAACTGTATCGAGATGATGCCTTAATTGTATGCGGGGCCAACCGTGATCCTACCCGGCTCAACTATATGAGGAATGTTTTCGACAAGTTTTTTGTCGGCGAAGTACAACCGTATCTTTCAAAGATCAACAGCCTGTACCTGGATGCCCAACCAGCATTATTACAATTGAACGAGAAGTTACCCGAACATCCACTCCTCAATGAGTATAGAAATGCCTATTTCGCAGGCAAACACTATCAAGCGTTCCAAAATGCAACCAAAGATCATGTCCAATACTGGCAACGCCTTTTCCAGAGATGCAACATTAAAGTCGGTAATTAACTCGTTCAAAAACAAAAACAATGGTGCAAGAAACGCCAAGTTGTGCACCAAAGCAGCAAACGCGCATTCTCACGCAAAAAAGTCCCTTTTTACGCTTGCGCCCTCCCGCCCTACTCGCTAATATTCACCCCGCTTTCAAGGGAAGCGGTGCTGAACAACAGTCTAAAATGCGTCTGTAGCTCAGTTGGTTAGAGTACTACCTTGACATGGTAGGGGTCGGCAGTTCGAGTCTACCCAGACGCACCATGCTTCCCTTAGAAAAACAAAATGCGTCCGTAGCTCAGTTGGTTAGAGTACTACCTTGACATGGTAGGGGTCGGCAGTTCGAGTCTGCCCGGACGCACCATTATTTTCGAAAGCTGATATTTTGCTTGCGTCTGTAGCTCAGTTGGTTAGAGTACTACCTTGACATGGTAGGGGTCGGCAGTTCGAGTCTGCCCAGACGCACCATTCCTCCCCTAACCAGGGTGGAAACAGAATTTGGGTCTATAGCTCAGTTGGTTAGAGTACTACCTTGACATGGTAGGGGTCGGCAGTTCGAGTCTGCCTAGACCCACCAAATTCCAATAAATGCACTACCCTTTCGGGGGCATCCCAAGCATTTATTCGGGCGATTAGCTCAGTTGGGAGAGCACCTCCCTTACAAGGAGGGGGTCACTGGTTCGAGCCCGGTATCGCCCACCACTTTCGTAAGAAACAAAAAAGCCTGCTTTCGAGCAGGCTTTTTTGTATTAGAAATCGTTCAAGCATCTCAACTGGAAAGATTTGATAACGCTCTCCCCCGGCATCGAGACAATGGCAAGTCAATTTTCCGCAAGCGTGACTGTTACCATACTGACATCCATAACTTCTTGCCCATTTTTGCCTGTTACCCATTAGGGCTCATTGGTCAGGCACCAGATGTCATCCCAAAGACATGACTCAAGGTGTCTTGCTCTCTCCCAAACAGTGGCATGGCACAAACGAAATAGAACGCCATAATTTTTCTCTCACCAGCAAGTGAAGCATGAACAGCACAGTTTTCATTTAGCGTCAGTGAAAATACCTTTCGGACAATGAAACCCGCCATGGTAGGTTTGGTCTTCAATAAATTTGGCATCATCAATCGGATTACCGTCCTGATTTCCAATCAACCAGATATGGCTTTCGTCAAACACCACTGAAGGAAAATCTTAATCTTTGAATAACGCTTGCAGATGACCATCCCTATACAGGCCGTTCATTAAACTGGATTTTGCGCTTTGCGTTGTAATACTAAAGACTTCATCAGGAAGCGTCTTCCCGCTTTGGTGGATAGCGAATAACGTTTCAGTGAACACTTGTGGGCTGTCGCCAATGGTAGTGAGTTGGGGGGTTTTTCACAAAGTAATCAACTAGAGGTATTCCGTTGAGTATCAATTTTTGCATCAATCACCAAAGCAATCTACCTCTTGACTGTTTTGCGAAATGTAAGCATTCGACTCCAAGCATACATGCGGTAGTCGACCAAAAATTGATTCCAGTTAAGCGAGACACGGAAAACGTTTCACGCCTTTAATATAAAATTTAAGTTTTATAATAATGCGTTTATTAAATTAGATAAATTGTAAGATCTAAAATTTTGGCAACTCGCCGTACAATACGCTAAAGAAAAACTTAACGAATTATTCTATTAATCATGAGACTTAACGCACTTGTAGCATGCCTTTTGCTGTCCATTTCCACATCTGCTAGCGCCGATAGCGCCATTACAAAGATTGCCTCAAAAGACGCAGCTTTCCATGAAGACCAAGACGTTATCGCCTGTGGCGAACTAAAACAAATTACTCGCTTCAAACGTGGTTTTTACTTGAACCTGGACGACAAGTATCCCCATCAATCGCTCACGCTCGTGGTTTGGGAAGATGATATGGCTGGATTTCGACAAGAACATGGAAAGTTTGATGTGATGCTCGACAAGCAGGTGTGTGGAAAAGGTACGGTCACCCAGTACAAAGGCCGCAGTCAAATGAGCCTGTATAACGCGTTTTCATTTAAAATTAGCGGCTAGGGTAAAGCGATTTAAAAGTATGGGTGTTCAAGGTGTGAATTGATCAAAGCCCCATATTTTCACTTACAATGTCCCGCTCAAAGGCAACTACAATGACAGCTCAAATATCTGAAGTACTTATTTATAATGGTAAAAAGCTTAAACTCCATTGCACGCCCATTATTCCTGATAATCATCCACTCATTCGACACAACACAAGTCAAGAAGAGTCTATATCTTCATTATGCTGGCGCGGCTATGTGGGAACCTGGGAGATTGCAAATCGCAGGCTCTATCTGAATAGTGTTGATGGCAAGTATATTGTTACCACTCCAGTCTTTGCTGATTGGTACTGCGGCACGCTCGTCATTCCAGAATCAGATCCAGGTGAGTATTTTCATGGTGGCTGGGGACGTAGCTACGCTAAGAATAAGCTCGTTACCATAGTGAATGGTGAACTCACCCAAGTTCAATATCAAAATAAAAAGCACCCAGACCACATTGACGACTGGCCTAAGCAGCGCTTAAACCAAGTCATAGGAGCAATAGCTGAAGCATCTGAAAAGCTCTACTTGCTAGCAGATAACAACAATAAAAACCGTAGAATGATTGCTTTCACATTCGAGCAGAAAACAACCTTTGAATCTATGGCTGGTAAGCTATTCATCGCTATGCAAAGTTGCAGACAACCCTGGCCGATTTCTATGACTCCTGCTCAACCCAATACGGTGGGCGGCAACAAATATCACGTCCTTGCGATGAGTATTCCAACGCTATTCGCTGTTGAACTCGATCAAATGATTCACTTCGATCATTTCTGTGGCGTTGATGATGACAAAAGCATTATGGATAACATCGTGAGCTCCTGGTTTTGTTCGGAAGCAAAGAAGCCCAAAGCCCCAAACAAAACGCAATACAATAAGCCACCTGTTGACTTATTTGACGAGGACTTTCCGTTCTGAGGCTTGCCCGAGATCTAAACTTCAACTGCAAACCACACAACATTGTAACCCTTCCAGAAATACTGAGGTAGCAGCCAAAACGTGAGGATAGAACGGTTAGTTAAACCCCAAGGTAAGACGTTATCGATTGCTCGCAACACTACTTTGAGCTCAAGTTTTTTAGGCTGCGCCATTCATCGCTGTACTCAGTAATAGGAACCCAGGGAATTTTGCACACACTTCCTCGAACGTTTCGATTGATTGGCTGCGACCAAACCTTGATTGGTAAATCAATCAAGGCTAGGAAATCTATTTATTCAATACGTGCTTCTCAAGTAATTCTCAAAACGGGATATCATCAAAATCAGGCAATGTTGTTGATGTAACTTTAACTTGTTCAAGTTTGATTGCTTTCCAGTTGTGACGAGCTTTCGTTTTATCCCACGCCATAATACGCAACACCGTTACTCGTGATTCATTAGCTATATCACCAATCAAAAAAGGCGGAACAAACGTGTCATCTACGAATCCAAAGCCTTTCGGAGCAATGCGAAGCTCGCCGTCAATGATGCCAATATCCGCTAGTTCAACAGATTGACTCGGAACTGACGCAACCACCTTTTTCTCAGTACCATTCATAGACAGTGCCAGCTCAACATAGTCACCCGCTTGAGGTTTCAGATTGCTTTTGTGTATGCCCATGCGGACAGACCATGTGGTGGATTTATTCACAAAAACTTGAAAGCCTTTCTCCGACTTGTGAATGTTCTCGATAACGCCAATGACTTTCTCGGTCGGGCCATGAAGATATTCGGTAGCATCTCGACAAAGTGACTTTAAAAACGCCTTCAGTTCATTTTCATCGACACTGGCGTCGTACCATGGTTGATTCATCAACTGCTCTAGCTCTGGCTTTACTTTCCAACCATTACTTTGGTAGACCTGCAATGCTGTCTTTAAGCACATTGATGCTTCTGTAAGTTGCTGATTAGCCAGCAACAGCGGTATCGCACCATGAAACAGCTTTAAACTGAATGTAACATCATGAGCAGAGACGATTCCCTTTGCGAAAAACTTCAGTGCCAAGCTACGGTCTTGCTTTTGGTAGGTAGCAGCCAATGCCCCCCAAGCCCATGCTTCTTTCTGTTTTTTCCGCAGGATTGGCAGCAGTAACTCGCGAGCTTGTTCATATTGATCGGACACAATCAAACACTTTGATTGATCGTAGTCGAGCCAAATCAAGTGTTTCGTATCTGCCACTTGCTGACGCGTTTGATTGATAAACCCCAATACCTGATTAAGGTCGAGTTGCCAAAACTCACGAGCGCGTAACCAAGCACTGGCAACTTGACGTGCCGTCGATAGCATCAAGCTAGGTACTTCACCTTTCTCAGCTTGAAAAGGCTTTTTGCTGTCATCATCAAACAACGCGCCTTGGTGACGCAGTACCAAGTTGACCAAGCTTGGGAACCATTCGAGGTTCTTTTTAAATTGAACCAACAGCATCTTGTATTCCAACCCGCCTGTTGGAATATCAAGACTCACGATGGTTTGAAGCAAGTTTTCTATACGCTCAAATTCAAAGTCGCTAGGTCGAAAATTATTCGATGAAGCAGCGCGTTTCGAAATTCGTTCTTGTTGCTGCTTGATAAATTCATAACACACCCAAAATAACGCACCTTTGAGATATGTATCTTGCGGGGAGTGTTCTAATGCAGTAAAGCCAACATTCCACGCCTCTTGGAGTTGGCCAGATTTACGTAGGTTAGTTACGGTACGAAATGTTTGTTCTGTCATTTTTATTTCCTGTGAAAGCCTAGCTAATTCCAGCGCTTCACGAATTACTCCAGATCTGCAAAGACTCAGCCAGCAGATGGGGAGAACTGCTTAAATCTTGTTTCGGGTATACCTTAGTAAACTGTTTCTTTCCGTTATAGAAAAAATCAATGACCGCCGTATCACCATTTTTTGTTAGTGTGTATCGTTGTGCCCAAGCGATTTGATCTAAGTTAGACACCTTAATCTCGTGGCGAGAAAACACCTCATTAATGCGACAGTGAAACTGCCCCAAAAAGGGTTCAGCAAAGCTATACTGCTCTTCTATAACCTCAGAAACCTCAGACTTGATGGTTGATAAAGTAACGCCTTTAATCTCTGCCAATAGTTGTTGCAGCAACGTTTGAAGCAAACCTGTTTCACGGACATTAAACGATGAAACCTTGTTCTTGCCATTATAGTGAAACTGAACCTCTGCTACTGCGTCGGCGTGCTTAAAACGGTATAACTCTTGGTATTGGTAGTGGTGAATGTCGCATACTTCGATCCCTGAGCCTTGAAGGCAAGCTTGCACTTTTCTCAGCAGATCTTTTAATGTTGGCTGGTTATCACTAATGCCAAACTGATGCGCTTGCTCAGGGCTTACCGAGTTAACTACGGAAACTTTCGTTGCTGATTGCTCAAACACCAAACCTTGGCCACCAACGATCTGAGTATTGCCACCCAAACTGATTTTTGGCTCATCAATCACATACAACTTTGAAGAGGTACGAGTGATTGCCGTATAGAGCCAACGAAAGTACTCTTTGGTCAATGTTTTTAGGTGCGATGAACACTTAACAATGACATGCTGCCATTCGCTGCCCTGAGCTTTATGACAGGTGATCGCATAACCAAATTTGAGCTTAAACGCATTTAAATAGGGATCTTTTTTACGACGAACTTCTAGCTCATCACGGTTCAGGCCTCTATGACGCTGCATAAATTCAATACTAAGTGCTCTATTCTCATCAGGTGTGAGCGATGGCTCTGAGTTATATAGCAAATTTTCTAGAAGTTTTGCTTTTATCACTTTCGGCTGTAGCACCTCATCTCGAAATACCAATTCAACATCGCGAAAGTACAAATCCACATTGACCGATTCTGTTTTCCCATCCACTTTTTTCTTAAAGTAGACGCTCTTCTTCTCTGGCGCAGATAGGACTTGCCTCACCATTCCAAACTCACCGTTAGTCACGGTAATATCTTCCCGATAGTGGTTGGCAACCGAAATCACTTTGTCTCGTGGACACAACTCGTGTTGATTAGGGAAGAAATGCTGACGACAAAGGTCGTTGTAAACCTTTACTTGCGAGTTTGAAGACGCAACCAACATAACCTCTTTGGTTTGTGCAATGGTTGAATGACACAACGCCATATATTGATCAACAACGCTATCTGCCGAAATCGACTCAATATCCGGCTTTTCGGTATCAAAGTTGAGTTGGTTAAACACCTCTTCATCGATTGATGAGCGCAGCATGACAGCATTATCCATGACGCCACTACCTGCTTTTTGTCGCACGACTTCGTTTAGGTGTACTTCCGAGACTCTAAGATCATATTTATCATTTAAATACTGCGCTTTTAGCGCTGGCGAAAAGCTCATGGAGACAGGAGGAAGTTGAGCATGATCACCAATAAAGATGACCTTTCTCGATGAGGTTGGTTCTGCTTTTTCTAGGGAATCCTTGGTGTACTTGATGAAGTCATCAAGTAAACAGCCTGATCCAAACTGAATCGAGTCTGATTGCGTAAATGCATTCGATAGCATTGAGGCTTCATCGACAATATATACGGTCTCGTCACTATCAAAGTTGCGTTTGAGTTGAGCTAGTGGTACTGCCATCTCGTCTTCAGACAGCAATTTAGCATCTTTAAAGCTATAGATGGCACTATGAATAGTAGAAGCACTTGCCCCCGTTTTTTCTGAGATCACTTTGGCCGCTTTACCTGTTGGTGCTAGTAACACACAGTTTCGGCCATACGCTGTCAGATACTCAACCAGCCCCTTGGTAATGAATGTTTTACCTGTACCTGCATAACCATGAAGAATAAAGCTATCAAGCTGATTCGATCCCAAAAATGTTTGCATTTGCTCTAGTGCAATACGCTGGCCTTTCGTCAGCTCGACATTTTCAAAGCTATCGAAGATAGAGACACGTTTACGGGTCTCTTTCATCTTTAAGTCAAAGCTACTCGCCGCTTCAACACTTGCTTGCTTAAATGCTCTCAGTTTCTCTGCTTGCGCTTCAGACGATAGCTGGGCAGTTTTAGCCTTATGCAATTCAACTTTAATTGCATCCAGTTCGGCTTGTGTTTGTTGAATGGCTTTCGCTCTGCTTTCTATCTCTTGTAGGAGCTTTTGGTTATCTTTTTTAAGTAAAGTCGCAGGCGGCTCTTGCCAAGCTGGTGTTTGGAACTCAGGCACAAACACATATTGAGATTGCATGGTTTGGATAAACCAACGACCAATAATATAACTCTCTTCGATCAACCAGGTTGCATCATACACAGAGATATCTATCTCATTATGAACCGCTTTGTTCCCCAGTTTACGCACACCATGTAGCTTACCCAGAATATCTGCTGGAACGGCTTGCCTAAGCTTCCAATCTTTCAGCCGATCAAGTTGGCTCGATCTTGCATCAAGCTCAATATCTAAATGACTACAGATGTATTCCACCAGCAGCTCAGAGAATGCTCTAAGCTTAAATGCTGTAGTTTGTGGATCATTAAATAGGTAGGACTCGGCTTGCTTACCTAATTCGGCGAGCTTAGCATAATCTTGTTGTAAGAATGAGAAGTTTGAGACAACCATTTTTACTCCACTACTGTAGTTTCAGCTAACTCGATTTCGCTCAACTGCAAGATCGCTTTAGATTCAATCTGATTCAGTCTTAGACCTGCATTAACACAAGCACTTGCAAATTCACTCACTGTCATACTCGCTTTTTTGTTGACCAATATATAAAACACTTCTAATGCATAAATACGTAGCAACGTGCTCGAAGTGTATTTTATTGCATCTCTGACACCTGTCATAAACGCTTCATTTTCGATCAACCCATCAATGGAATATAAATAAGGCTCAGTACGCTTTCTTGTCTTGATAAAATGGTGAAGGACTCTTGCTTTTCCATAATCATGAATATTTTCATTCACGAGAAGGTCTCGTGTAACAAAATGGAATGCCATGCTGAAGACATTTCCATCTCCTTTGCGCATAGCCTGGACCATCAACCAAGCAGCATGCTTTATCGCTGATGGATAACATTTAAAGATAAGAATTAGTAATGAAACATCACGCTCTTCCCAGTCTTCAACGTTATGTTCAGATAAGAAAAAGCAAAACTGTTTAGCAGAAGAGTGATCATTAATACCAATCTTATAGTCAAACTCAACAACACGCTGTTCAAAGGGAAGATCAAGGGTCAATTTATCACCTAATAACGAAATTTCGTCCTTAATTGTTTCGATTTCTTCATTGCCATTATAGTCACAACCCAGAACTACTTCTTGCTTGATCAGCTCAACAATCTCAGTGTTACTGTTATAAGTTTTTGTTTTACTTGAATTAATGCTTAGGCCTAACGCATGTAATTCTACCTGTAGCTTCTTAAATACTTCTATGAGCTTTTGTTTACAATTGCCAAATAATCGGATGTCATCGACATAGCGTCCATACTCTACCCCTTCAATCGCATTCAGACGTGAGTCCATATCCATCAAGTAGTAATTTGCCAATAATGGACTACAACATGGACCAGTCATAATCCCGCGTGGGCGCGTTATCAGTTTATCTTCACCATTTTTTCTAAAGAGGAACACTGGTTGTGAGAGTACTGCTTCAAAATAGGAGAAAAACGGAGAAGTAACACTCGTTGCCATTTTTCTAGCTATTGACGTCAATAAAAGGTCTCGATCGATGTTATCAAAAAAACTCGATAAATCAGTAACCAGCATACAACTACAATCATTTGCCGATTGGTCTTGCCATTCACAGTAGTTTGGCCATGAAACCTCAGCAAATGACTCTGCGAGTCGACCTGTATTTTCCTTTCTCTCTAATCGATTGGCAAAACAGTGTTTGCTCAATTGAGGATCAAGCACATCAGCAATTACCTGCACAAAGCAGTAGTGAATCACCAGCTCTTTAAATGGAAGGCACACAACATAGCGATCAACCAGTGACGACTTAGGCAAAGCATAGTAATAACCATAACGTGGCTGGTATGCGCATTCACCTTGTAATTCGAATTTCAACTCGCCAATGAGAGCATGGTAGGCCTCTTCTGAACTAGGCATCTCTGACTGAAACATTGCGTGTTCACTATTACGACGTTCATTAGCCGCGTTTATAATCGCTCGAGTGATATTTTCTTCACTTGCGAGTTGTTGCATTAACATTATATTTAAATCTCAAAAACGTTCTTCGTTGCAGCTATCTTCGATAATTCGTAAAGTTTGCTAACTATAAAAAAGGGAATCCAAACAAGGCACCGATAATACCAATAGGGCTAATTGGCAAAGCCACATCGGCTACAAGTTCAGCAAGTCCCTCACTCGCAACCTCACTTGCTACAGATTCACCGACATGGTTGCCTATTCCAACAATTAATACCTCTGACACTGCATCACCCAAAGCAACATTATCTGTTGAACTTGTGGCCATAATCGATGGGAAATAGCACTTGAATAAACTTGTGGTCGTGCTCTAGCCAAAAGTGGTTGTAGTTATGAATCTCAGAGATAAAGCGCCCGAACACATCTGGCTCATTACCGTTCATATATGACGCTATCTTGCTCACTGGTTGCTGCCTCTTAAAGGGAGATGATTCAGAGGATTTTTGGGAGGGTTGCTTTTAATACAGGCAACATAGGCACTGATTCTCACACCAAGCCTGCTCAAATTTCGCTTTATAGGTTATCTCGAACCGATGCTGCTATGGCGTTTTTAAGCTTGCGATCTGACAGCTATTTGATAGGTAGTTTAGAGACTGCGTTATGTCTCAACTAGTGGGTTAGATAAACCTTTATTCTTGTTCGCACAAGTTTCATCCAGCGCGACCATTTAATCATTTTTTTCGATTTTTTTCGATTTTTTTCGGCGAGAGGTAACACATAAAGATAGGCTAAAGCGAAAATATGGGACCTTTTCGGCCCCTTCTTATTGTTGCCGAAGTGACTACATATTCGTTAACTGAACTTTGTTCATTGCATCTGTCTTGCACTCGGCTTTGTATGCATCTTCAGCAGCGTGACCCGCTTTCTGTGCACCAGTTTCGCCTTTATCAAGGTTAGAGTAATAACCAACGCGATATGCACTTTTTACTTCATCAGAGGCCATGCACTCTTTGTATAGACGGTCGTATGCCTCGACTGCTGTTTCACCATCTTCAGAGCCACCCTTAACTTGACTAGCAACAACTTCCTCAATTCCGATGACCTTATTTAGGTTAATGTTAGTGGTGATAGTTGCAGTATCAGTAATTGAGCCATTATTCGTCATAAATGCCGTATTGTCCGCACAAACAGTAAGATAAATACCTGTCTTATACTCAAATGCAGCACAGCTATTCTGATCGTAACTCTCACTACGCTTTAGTACCATTAGCTCACCAGACTTTTGATGGCGGAATGAAATAAGCTTGTTGTTAGAACCGAGTGATGCTTGTTCAACTATCCCAGTACTCCAACGGAATGTGATATTAGGATTGTTAACTACATAATGAACTTCATTGTTTACAGCATCAAAACCATCGACTACCCACCCCGGTAGATTCTGTCTTACCTTGTTGTAGTGGTCAGATGAGAGCAAATCATGCTCAAAATCTTTCGATGAGTACACAATGCCCTGATCGTAGTATGCGTAGAATTCCCAATCGTTAAACGTTGCGTAAGCATCTGGCATACCGTAGCGTTCTAGCATATTGTTGACTTTGCGGTTGAACTCGCCGTGAATTTCGATACGCTCACGAACCTCTGAGCTACTCACAGAAACCCAACCTTTGCGCTCGAACTCCCCTTGCTGAGCTCCGTGATTAAATGCAGTACAACCACTTAGTAAAGCTACTATCATCATAGCGGCAGCTAATTCAAATTTCATTTTCATTTATATTTCTCAGTTTAAATTCCAACGCTTGTGGGACAGTGATGATTGCTCTTTGAGTTTTTCCAGACGAGAACTCACTCTATATGAGATTCAGTCTGATTGAAGAAAAAAGAACACTCGCAAAGATGTTTGGTACACAGTCTTTTCCCAATGATTCACTACAATCAGAGTTTCTATTCACTTCATACCTTAGGGAGCGGCTAATCATAACTATGGTCAAGATTTATAATCGACTTATATTTCATGTAATTCAAATTATAAATCACCAAGCACCAAATCAAGCTACACACCTATCAAATTTGCTTGATAGAATCCATCACCGTTAACAGTAATGATGAAAAACGACAATTTCTTCATCGAAAAGTGACTTATAATCCGCTTATATTTCTTCTAAATTTTTATCAAAGTGGTGTTGGAAGGCATTCATACATGCCATAACTCGATTAGCCTCAGAAGTATGTTTGAATTAGCATTTCTGGCATATTTGCTTATGTAGCAAGTGACACGGATTTAGTAAGAGAGCCCTGACCTCACTCATCAACAACCTGTTGATAAAATTCATGTTTGGTGAGGTCAACGTAACAAAAGGATGCTTTACTCATACAAGAATATTAGCGGCGTTATAGTATGGGCCAAAGTATGGTTCGCAGTAATTGCTGGACAATATACCGATGAAAGGATTGTTAAAAAGCTTTAAATTGGATTAGATATAGTCAAAAATCCATCTATCTTTTACTGAAGCACCAAAGGGGTCAATCGTTGCCTGATATGTCAAAGCAACTAGAATAGCCCAAACCGTTATAACGATGGCAACACTTCTGCGAAAGGAGAAAATCGACCTAATTTGCTGTCCAGAATCAGTTGGCCACGACAGTTGTAGCAAGTGCATCGCCCACCGCAAGCCCAAGCAGCGCACCTTTTGCCCGCTCAATTTTATATTCTTTTTGTTCGTTCACGTTTTACATCCAATACAAATAGGTTAAGCCAAGTACTCATCACTTATGCAGTCGCATTTTCCCAGTGCACCAGCGTGTCATCACTCACCGTTCCGATCCTCTTGGCTTCTCGAATAAAAACCCGTTGGAGATTCTGGGCCACAGCCTTATTACCAAGCAGGAGGAGACTGCGAATGATGCGTGTAATTCTTAGTTGGTTATGATTTTTGGGCTTAAGCCAGTCGTGGCTTTTTGGGGTAAGCTCATCCCTGACAACAATGTCTTCGCCTCGACGTTCCAAACCGTAGTAGTCCAACATCAAATCGAGCGAGCGTAGATGAACGTTTCGCAATTCATCAGACGCGATGAATGCATCAATGTCTTCCTGCTCTACAAGCAGAGCGTGTTTGTTGAACTTGTGGCCATAATCGATGGGAAATAGCACTTGAATAAACTTGTGGTCGTGTTCTAACCAAAAATGGTTGTAGTTATGGATTTCAGAGATAAAGCGCCCGAACACATCTGGCTCGTTACCATTCATATATGACGCAATCTTGCTCACTGGCTGCTGCCTCTTCTAGGTAGATGAATCAAAGGAATCTTTGGAGGGTTGCCTTCAATACCGGCTAACTGATTCTCACAGTAAGCCTGCTCGAATTCCGCTTTATAGGTTATCTCGAACCAATGCTATTCTGGCGTTTTTAAGCTTGCGATCTGACAGCTATTTGATGGGTAGTTTAGAGGCGCGTTATGTTTCAACTAGCGCGTTAGATCAACCTTTACTCTTGTTCGCACAAGTTTCATTCTGCACAATTATTTGGCCGGTTGCTTTTTCATTGTTTTTGCGTGAAGTAACACTTCAAGGTGAGGTGGCGCATAAAATAGGGGTCACTTTTGACACTTTCGTTTTAGTGCGTTTATTGGGACCAGATTGGGCCCAATCGCATTATTCTGATCGTTAAACGATGCATAAAACGCTTAGAGCAACCAAGCATAGTTAATCTATCCGTCTGTTATATTAACTTTTTTAGTGAGAAGAACCTCGAATCGTCACTTTTAGCATTTAGACACGTTATGCCTTGACATGGTAAGGGTCGGCAGTTCGAGTCTGCCTAGACCCACCAAATTCCAATAAACGCACTATCCCAATAGCGTTTATTCGGGCGATTAGCTCAGTTGGGAGAGCACCTCCCTTACAAGGAGGGGGTCACTGGTTCGAGCCCGGTATCGCCCACCACATTAAAAAGCCTGCTTCCGAGCAGGCTTTTTTGTTTTCAGCGGAAAATTCAAACCGACACAATGACACCCAACATCCTGTCGGTATTCAGAGCTAAATCACCCATAACTTTCCCCCTTACTTTCCGCGCATATATCTCTGGTTATCAGGCTTACAGGCTGAAACGAAGACACAGACGGCTTCGGCACTAAACATGTGACGCCTTATTAGAGTCCAGTTCTAAAGCCACAATTGGGGTGCAAGGCTATCCTTACGTTTTTGCGCTCTTTTACACTTTTCCATTACAGTTTCTGCTTTAAATAACTGCTTACAACTATTCACTTTCAGTTCAAAACCCTGTATTTTACGCGCCTTTCTTTTCCAACTACGCCTAGAATTTTCCCTATGACAATCAAAGATATAGAAATAGTAATCGGGAATTTCACATGGGAAGTGAATTCGAGACAGTTAACACTCGGTAAGAATGATGGCTCTAACCCGGAGTCAAAAAGTACCGTTCTAACACCAAAGCAGTATCAGCTACTAAAGTGCCTTTATGACGCTTACCCTGATACCGTTCAGAATGACCAAATCATTGAGTCCGTTTGGGGTTCAAAACACACTTCTCCAGAAAGTTTGCCTCAACTAATCATAAGAACAAGGCAAGCAATTGGGGATGTAGATAAGAGCATTCTTGTTAACGAGCCTGGCGTTGGTTATTCACTCAACTTTAAGACGTTGGAAACTAAAGAAAAGGAAGAGTCTGTTACTCTTGTGGAAGACGGTGCTCTATCCAATCAAAGAAAAAAGAATAACCACACTTGGTATTTTTTGATTGTCTTGCTTACGGGTATTACCCTTTACAACCTTTGGAATGCTGGCGAAGCGCTATACAATCGATTTGATTTTATAAACGTACATCAACTTGAGCCCTACCCTGACATGGAACAGTCTGAAAACGGTAACGTTAAATTAAAGATTGATAACCATGACTGCGTATATTCAAAAGATAAACTCTTACTTCAGTGCTAATTCAGCTAAAACCAAAATCGTTGCTTGTTTTGTTTTAATCAACATTTTCCTGATTTGTGTTCCAGCGCTTTCCTATGTTAGAGCATTTGGGCAAGTTGAAGCTATTGGGTTCAAGTGGGAAACGTATATTGAACTTAAAGGCGACCAACTGACTTCACGAGTAACTTATTCCGATTTAGACGTTGACGAGTTGGGCATTCAAGTGATTGATTATAGTTACGATTACGATGCAAGCAATTCAAACAAGAATACGTACCTGTCGGTCGGGAATCAGAAATCCCCTATCATTAGACTTAGTCGAGCATACTATCTTGATGATCAGTGCAGCCTGGTATTCAGCGGGCGTTCTGAAATGACATTGTTGAACGTTTCACTACGCTGTTTTTATTAAAAAAAGCCCCGCTCTTTCAAGCGGGGCTTTTGCTTACGTAGGGTGTTTTATTGGATTATTCTTCGATTTCCGCCCAAATCTGGGCGCATTTGACTGCTCGTTTCCAGCCTTTGTAACGTTGGCTGCGTTTCTCTTCGTTGCCGTCTGGTGTGAATGAACGATCAACGACTGCTTTGCCCTGCAACTCATCAATGCCATTCCAGAAACCAACCGCAAGGCCTGCCAAGTACGCTGCACCCAGCGCTGTCACCTCTGTCACTTGTGGGCGGTGAACTTCAGTGTTGAGCAAATCTGCCTGGAACTGCATCAGGAAATTATTGTGCACTGCCCCGCCATCTACACGCAGCGCGCACAGTTCGATGCCAGAATCAGCCTGCATCGCATCCAGTACATCGCGGGTTTGGTAAGCAATACTTTCCAGTGTTGCACGTACAATATGGTTCGCATTCGCACCGCGGGTTAAACCAACGATAGTGCCACGTGCATACGCATCCCAGTAAGGTGCGCCCAAGCCAGTGAATGCCGGAACCACATATACACCGTTGGATGTATCCACTTTCGTCGCGAAGTATTCAGAGTCACGAGCATCTTGAATCAACTTCATTTCATCGCGTAGCCACTGAATTGATGCACCGCCCATAAACACTGAGCCTTCCAGTGCATAAGCCGGTTCGCCTTTCGGGCCACATGCCAGTGTCGTCAACAGGCCGTTACGTGAAGTCACTTTTTCTTTGCCGGTATTCATCAGCAGGAAGCAACCTGTACCATAGGTGTTTTTCGCCTGACCTGCTTCCACACACATTTGACCGAACAACGCTGCTTGCTGATCACCAGCAATACCGGCGATTGGAATACGGGTGCCGCCTTTACCGCCAATGTTAGTTTGGCCGTACACTTCGGATGAGCATTTCACTTCCGGCATCATGCTGGCTGGAATACCCATTTCATCAAGGATTTTGGCATCCCATTTCATGTCGTTGATATTAAAGAGCATGGTGCGTGATGCGTTGGTGTAATCGGTGACGTGTACGCGGCCTTGAGTCATTTTCCAAACCAGCCAGGTATCCACGGTACCGAACAGCAGTTTGCCGGCCTGCGCATCTTCACGTGCGCCTTCCACATTATCCAGAATCCATTTTACTTTGGTGCCAGAGAAGTAAGGGTCAAGCAGAACGCCAGTGTTTTCACGCACATACTCTTCAAGACCACGGGCTTTCAGTTCTTCACAGATTTCCGCTGTACGGCGGCACTGCCATACAATCGCGTTGTATACAGGTTTGCCGGTTTCTTTGTTCCAGACGATGGTGGTTTCACGCTGGTTAGTAATACCAATTGCGGCCACTTCATCACTACGGATGCCCGCTTTAGTCAGTGCTTCTACCAGGGTTGAACTCTGGGTTGCGTAGATTTCCATTGGGTCATGTTCTACCCAACCTGCTTCAGGATAAATCTGAGTAAACTCGCGCTGTGAGCTGCTGACGATATTGGCATTGTGATCCAGAACGACTGCGCGGGAGCTGGTAGTGCCTTGGTCCAGAGCGACGATATATTTTTGATTTGTCATTGTTCTATACCTTTTGTTTTTATTCGTTATTTAGATTTGAGCAGCTTCAGTTGAATCATCACATTGGTTCGGAATGGTGCAACCCGTACCAACGGTTGGCAGGAAGAAGCCAACGGCTTTCGGGTAAACCCAGGCACCAAAACACGCACCGGCGATTGGGCCAAGAATAGGCACGATGAAATATGGAATGTCTTTCGCGCCAGTCAGTGCATGGTCCCAGCCCGCGATAAAGGCGAAGAATTTAGGGCCAAAGTCACGCGCAGGGTTCATTGCAAAACCGGTCAGTGGGCCAAGGGAGCCACCGATCACCGCAATCAAAATACCAATCAGCAATGGGTTCATCGCACCGCGGTGAGCACCGTTGTTCTCATCACCCAGCGCCAGAATGCCAAACATCAGCACGGCAGTAATGGCGAATTCCACCATGGTTGCGCCAAAGAACGACAGAGATGCATGAGGATACGTAGAGAAAATCCCCGCTGTTGCCAATCCTTCTACACTTCCACGTGTAATACCGTTTGCGACTTCGTAGTCGGTAAACAGAGGGCCATAGAGGAAATACACCAAAGCCGCCGCAGAGAAAGCACCCATAACTTGGGACAAAATGTAAGGCGCGACTTTAGACTTATCGAAACCGTGGAATGCGGTCAGGGCGATAGTCACTGCCGGGTTCAGGTGGGCCCCCGACACGCCAGCGGTGCAGTAGATAGCAATCGCCACCCCCAAGCCCCAAACAATACTCACTTCCCATTGGGTAAATTCCGCACCGGTTAGCACTAATGCAGCGACGCATCCCACCCCGAAAAAGATGAGCAGCCCTGTGCCGATAAACTCTGCGATGCACTGACCCAGCAGCGTATGTTGCCGGTTATTAGCCATGATGGCCTCCTACTATGTGTGGTTAAAAAGCGCATTCACCTTTGCGGCCTACAAGCCTCACCTCAAGCGGCAAAGGTCACCCCTCTCTCACCAGTGAGACTCAATATACGCAGAACTGGACAAACCACTACGGGACAAAATCACAACTGAGCGAACGAGCACAAATTTTGAAACGGATGAACGAAAATTTGTTATCTGGCGCAATTTTGATGCCAAATTAGACAGGTAATTTTCGTGACGACAAAGAATAAAGGGAAGTCGTTTACACGTTAACCAGCCGTTAAAACTGGATAAATAGCACTCAATTAGCATTTACGTCGCCTGAACAAGAAAAATCTTTTATCCGTTTTATCTCAACTTTTAATGTTCGTTCGCGCATTTGTGTGAGTGAATTCATATCAAAGCGAAAACAGAGGTGCCACAATAAAACCATCAGTTATATGAGGATTTGGACATGCCACGCTTTGAGACGGATGTCGTTATTATTGGTGGGGGTGCAACAGGCACTTCTATCCTGCGCGATTGTGCGCTTCGTGGAATCAACGCAATTTTGCTGGAACAGGATGACCTCGCCTCTGGCACTACCGGACGGAACCACGGTTTGCTTCATTCCGGAGCCCGCTATGCCGTCACCGACAGCCATTCCGCCAAAGAGTGCATCAAGGAAAACAAAATCCTTAAACGTATTGCTCGACACTGCGTTGAAGAAACCGATGGCCTTTACCTGACCCTGCCGGAAGATGACATCAGCTTTCAGCCAACATTTATTGATGCTTGCCAAAAAGCTGGCATCGATGCTCAGCGTCTGACACGGGAAGAGGCGCTTCGTATTGAACCAAACGCCAACCCTTCCCTACTCGGCGCAGTGCGTGTACCGGATGGCACGCTCGACCCATTCCGTCTTTGCTCCGCAAACATTCTGGATGCCAAAGAACTGGGCGGGAAAGTATTTACCCACACCAGAGTGACTGGCTTGATCCGCGAGCAAGACCGAGTAATTGGTGTGCATTGCTATAACACCCGTCAGCGTCAGGCATTTGAAATTTACGCCCATCAGGTGGTAAACGCCGCAGGCATATGGGGACAGGGCATCGCTGAATACGCCGATTTAAAAATCAAAATGTTCCCAGCCAAAGGCTCATTGCTGATCCTCGATTACCGCATTAACAACGTAGTGCTAAACCGCTGTCGACCACCATCTGACGCCGATATCCTGGTGCCAGGTGACACTATTTCCCTGATTGGCACTACTTCCAAACATATTGATTACTGCGAAATTAATGATTTGCACGTCACCAGCGATGAGGTCGATATTCTGCTGGAAGAAGGTGCGAAGCTCGCCCCGATTATGGCAAACAGCCGTATATTGCGTGCCTACGCGGGTGTGCGTCCTCTGGTTGCAGTTGATGATGACGGCAGTGGCCGCGATATCAGCCGCGGCATTGTCTTATTGGATCACCAGGAGCGCGATGGCCTTGAAGGTTTCGTCACCATCACTGGCGGTAAGCTGATGACCAGCCGATTGATGGCGGAATGGACAACCGATCTGGTTGCCAAAAAGCTCGGAAACAACACGCCTTGCTCCACACATACCCGCTTGTTGCCGGGTGCAGCAACGCCGCCAAAAGCAGCCAAGAAAACAGCCAGCCTCGCCAAACCGGTTTATGAAAGTGCGGTTTACCGCCATGGTGAGCGAGCTGCTGCGTTCCTTGATAACGGGAAAGGCAGTGACACCGTCATTTGTGAATGTGAAATGGTGACGGCGGGCGAAATTAATTACGCCATTCAGACGTTGGATGTCCATAACCTTGTCGATTTACGTCGCCGTACCCGCCTTGGTATGGGTCCTTGTCAGGGTGAACTGTGTGCCTACCGCGCAGCCAGCCTGTTCCAGAAATATTCCGACGCCAATGCCGCTCATCTGCTGGTCGATTTCCTCGAAGAACGCTGGAAAGGCGCAAAACCTATTTTGTGGGGTGATGCGCTGCGCGAATCCGAATACAGCTATTGGATTTATGAAGCATTGATGGGTGGTGACGAGCTGCCGGGAAAGAAAAC
Organism: Enterovibrio paralichthyis; assembly: GCF_019209835.1. Classification (NCBI taxonomy): domain Bacteria; kingdom Pseudomonadati; phylum Pseudomonadota; class Gammaproteobacteria; order Vibrionales; family Vibrionaceae; genus Enterovibrio; species Enterovibrio paralichthyis. Next base: position 39,873 of record NZ_JAHUTS010000014.1, read on the forward strand.
AACCATAGACACCGATACTCAGGAGAATACCCATGCTGACGTTTGACACCATTGTGATTGGCGGAGGCTTGGCGGGCTACTGCGCTGCAATCAAAAGTGCCCAGAGTGGCCGCAAAACCGCATTGATCAGCCAGGGCGAAGGAAGTTTACATTTTGCTTCCGGCTCCATCGATGTTTTGGCAAAAGACCCAAAAACACAAGCGCCTGTCCGCTACCCATTTGAGGCTATTGCCCAGCTTGCGAAAGCGCACCCTTACCGCAAAAGTCGGCGTTGAAAGTACCCGCGAAGCATTGGAATGGTTCCGTCAATTAATGCATGCGCAGGGGATCCATTTCCACCAGTTGGATGCGTTTCAGAATCATTGGCGTATCACTCCTTTCGGTACGCTCAAAGCCACCTGGATGTCACAGGTTTTCAGCGTATTACTTGATGACAATGCGCCCCACGGGTTCGAGCGCGTCATCGTTGCAGGCATCGACGGTTTCCGTGATTTCCAGGCTGACGTGGCGGCCGAAAACATCGCCCAACTCGAACAGTTTAAAGGTATTCCTGTAAAACCTGTTTCCATCGTATTGCCAGACAACCAAAGCGATGGTATGCGCGCCAAACGCGCAATAGATTATGCCAGGGCGCTACGTGATCCCCTTTTGTATAACGCACTGCGTGACCAGTTGCTCCGCTACGCAACGCCCCGCGATCTAGTGATCTTGCCGTGTGTCTTCGGTAATGGTGACGGACAGGATTACATGGCCCGTCTACAGAAAGAAACCCAGCTGAACTTCCATGAAGTGCCGACCATGCCGCCTTCTCTGCTCGGCATCCGTATTTCAGATGCCTTGCACCGCGCCTTTACCCAGGCAGGTGGAACCTTGCTGAAAGGCGACAGCGTAATTAGCGCAAACATGGAAACGCAAGACGGTGTTTGGCGTGTCGCGGGCATTCACACCCAGAAAATGGGTGACTTCCTGCTCAAAGCATCAGAGTTTGTGCTTGCCAGTGGCAGCTTCTTCAGCCGCGGTTTGATCTCCACTTCAGATCGTATTTTCGAGCCTGTGTTTGGGCTGGATGTCACTGCACCAAACCACCGCGACAACTGGTACAGCGCAAAGTTTTTGGATGCCCATCCCTACATCAGCAGTGGTGTAGTGACCAACGACAACCTCCAGCCCTCCATTCAAGGAGCAGCTGTCTCCAACCTTCGCTGTATTGGGGGTGTGCTGGGTGGATTTGACCCGGTAAAAGAAGGCTCAGGTGGCGGCGTTTCCATCGCAACCGGATTTGCGGCCGCAACAAAACAACAAGAAACAACAGAGACAACGCAAGAGGCAACAGTATGAACACAGCCCAACACACATTGCATGAAACCCGGTTCGAACAATGCCTGAAATGCACCGTTTGTACGGTGTATTGCCCTGTTGCCAAAGCTAACCCACTCTATCCTGGCCCAAAACAATGCGGGCCAGATGGTGAAAGGCTCCGCCTAAAAGACGCCACCTATTACGATGACGCACTGAAAATGTGTACCAACTGCAAGCGCTGTGAAACGGCGTGCCCTTCAGGGGTGAATATTGGTGACATCATTGCTGTTGCGCGCAAAAACCATGAAAAGGCACCAGTCAGCCCCAAACGCCTGCGTGACTATGTGCTCAGCCATACCGATCTTTTCGGCTCTTTGTCTGCCCCGCTCGCCCCTGTGGTCAACACACTCACTGCGATAAAGCCGGTCAAAAAGCTGATGCACCACACAGTAGGCATTGATGAGCACAAATCACTGCCGAAATACAGCCGTACTTCATTCCGTAAATGGTTTGCTTCACAGGAAGAAAGCCAAAAACAATACGCCGAACAAGCGTGCTTCTTCCACGGTTGTTATGTGAACTACAACAACCCGCAGCAAGGCAAAGATCTGGTTAAGGTACTCAACGCCATGGATATAGGCGTTCAATTGCTGGATAAAGAGCGATGCTGTGGCGTGCCATTAATTGCCAATGGCTTCTTCAAAAAAGCCAAGAAAAACGCAGAAATTAATGTCGGGGAGATAAGCCAATTACCTCAAGCCATGCCCGTACTTTCAACGTCTTCGACATGCGCATTTACGTTAAAACAGGAATACCCGCATGTACTCGATGTCGACAACAGCGCGGTAGCCGACCAGATCTATTACGTTAGCCGGTTCCTGCTCAAACGGGTCATGGAAGGCAAAACACTTAAGCTGAAATCGACGCCATTGCGGGTGCTTTACCATACGCCGTGCCATCTTGAACGAAGCGGCAACGTAATTTTCACTTTAGAACTGCTAAAACTTATCCCTGATCTGGAATTGATTGTGTTGGATAGCCAATGCTGTGGCAGCGCAGGCACTTATGGGTTCAAATCAGAAAACTACGACACGTCGATGAAGATTGGACAGTCTCTGTTTGAGCAAATCCGTTCGCAACAGGCTGATTTTATTGTGTCTGACTGCGAGACCTGTAAGTGGCAATTGGATGAAAATACCCAGCTTGAGACCCTTCACCCCATCACCCTGTTAGCAAAAGCGCTGGCAGATTAAACAGCTAAAGTATTGGAAAAGGCCGGCTTAGTCCGGTCATTTCTTATCAAGTCGCCAAAATCACAAAATTCTTGTTCCAAAATTAGGTGGAAAGCACTATTATTCTCCCGTTTTGGGGAGTAGTCATTTCGTCGCGCTGTCGTCATCCCGTAGCTTTCGCTTCCGGCACGCGAGAACACAAATCATTGTGTTCTGACAAGACCAACGCACTTACTTAACTATTGTTTTAAGCTGTGCGGCTGGTCAGGTGATTATCCTCGTCCTGTCACCTCCGCACGCTGGAGGTATCATGTCCTTCGAACTATTTGCTGGCTATAACGGCCTTTTAGTTCTTACCCTTTTGATGCTGGGTATCGACCTGTTGTTGACGCGCGGAAAAATCAGTTTCCGTAGTGCGGCAATTTGGAGTGTATTCTGGTTTTCACTGGCCTTTGTTTTCGCCGGTGCGATTTACTACTTTTGGCCTCAAATGTCACCGCACAGCGGCCTGACAAATGGCGAAGCAGCAACATCATTTATTACCGGTTACTTGCTTGAGAAATCACTGAGCGTAGACAACCTGTTTGTGTTCGCCCTGATCTTTACGCAGTTCAAAGTGCCGGAAAATAACGTTCCACGTATCCTGATGTTGGGTATTGTTGGCGCGCTGGTGCTGCGCGGTATTATGATCTCGCTGGGTGCACCGCTGATTGCCAAGTTCCACATCATCCTGTACGTGTTCGGTTTCTTCCTGATCTGGACAGGCGTTCAAATGTGGCGCCAACACGGTGAAGATAATGAATCATTCTCAGACAGCTTTGCAGTGCGTTTGATCAAGCGCTTCCTGCGCGTGAGCCCGGATTATCATGGCAACAAACTGTTCACCCGTGATTCGATTGGCCTAATGGCAACACCAATGCTGGTCGTGGTGATGGTGATCGCGATGACAGACGTGATGTTCGCGCTGGACTCAATCCCGGCTATTTTCGCGGTAACACAGGAACCATACCTGGTACTGGCTGCTAACGTGTTTGCCCTGCTGGGTCTGCGTTCTCTGTACTTCGTGCTGGGCGGTATGCTGAACAAGTTTGCTTACCTACACCACACACTGGCGTTCATGCTTTGCTTTATCGGTGTGAAGATGCTGCTCATTGATACCCCGTTCGCCATTGCGACGCCGGTTTCTTTAGGTGTGATTGTCAGCTCACTGGCTATTGGTATCGCCGCTTCAGTATGGAAGCAGCGCCAGCTTGAAAAAGCGCCTCTGTAACGAACAAAAGAAAAGGCACCTTGCGTGCCTTTTCTCTTTTCTCTTTTCTCTTTTCTGAATATCTTGCCTGCCGCGTTAGAGATTGCCGAGATACACGCCGAGTAAACCGCAACTGATCCCCGCCAATGTGCTGGCAAATGTCCCCAACATGACATATTCGGTAAACATCCTGCTGCCGTGATCTTTCAGGTCACCAAAGCGGAATACCGATTTTGCCGCCAACACCAGCGCTACGCCCGGCAATTGTCCCCACAACACAAAGGTCACCATCAGGGTTCGTTCGAAATAGCCAATATAGGTTCCCGCTTCTTTCAGCGGCCGGTTGCGGCCTGTGTCTTCTGTTTCAGAAAGCTCATCAGTCCAGTTTTTCAGCAACAGGGAAATCGCGGTTGATGAAGGCTTCAATGCAAGCAAATAAGCCAGCCCCCAACACAGCAACAGTTGTCCATTCAGGTTATCAAGCACAAGCCAGGCATGCTCCCGAGCATCTTGCCCTACCACCAGCAACACCAAAACAGTAATACAGGCAAGATGTATCAACTGCTTAAACAATAACCCTTTCAGAGACGCTGCCAACGGGGCCAGCAAGCCGGTCAGTATCCCGTATTGCAGCATCAGCGCACCTGTCGCCAATGTAGTGATCAGAAGAGGAATGCCGGATATTGCCAGTGCCGCGAATGTCACCACCAGCTGGAAGGCCAATGCCAGCACAAGCGGTGATTTCTTATCCGCAAATTGAGGTGCTAAATAAAACTCAGTGACGACATGAACGACCACGAGCACCAGTAAAAGGGTTACCACCAAAACTATGACTCCTGATATCGCTTGATTCGGTAGACGTACCATTTAAGCGCATCATCAACGCGCCCGTAGTTTGCGCGGTTGATGACCCGAGTGAACGCACTTCGGCTGATCCCTAGCTTTTCTGCCAACGCAGCATGTTGCAAGCTCGGATTGTCCATCCAGAGCACCAGCGCCTGCGCCATTTTGGCCGTCACCTGGCTGATCTGGTCATCCAGAAAACCGACCATCATGCCAACATCACCGCTGAAACTTTCTTCGTCTGCCGCAAAGGCAAAGCGTTGACTTTTCATGCCGTCGAGCAAGCGTCCGGAGAGCGTAAATGCCTCAGAATTGTTGGCTATACGCACCGGCAACTCGCGATCTTCTGCTTCTGCTACAGCCATCGACAGGCGGGCATCCAAACCCAGTTCGATCAAAGACAGTCTCAGCTTCAATGCCATGAAAAGCAGCTTTTCCGGTGACGTGGTGTACAACTGAAAAGCATCGCCGCGGTAGATTTCCCCGCTGCTATCACCAGTAAAGGCCGCAAAACATTGTTGTACCGCTTCAAGACCTTCCCGCCGGGCCGACTCAGTGACCTCGGTCGAGCCCACTAAATCGCCTGTTATTACCCCTGCATAGTTCTTTTTCACACGCACCTCAGTTACGCATATATGTAACAAATTAAATTGTTACCCAATAACGTAACCTTGTCAAAAGTTACTCAATAACGTAACCAGGATACATGTTACGCCATTTCATCACTTGCAGGCTCTTTCGCTTCTACTTCCAGGCTGTCATAAAGCGCCTGAAAACTCTCTGCGAGCTTGTGTTTAGGGGCAAAGTGCACCAGCGGTTTCTGGTGATAATGAGATTCCTTCATCTTCACAGATTGGGGAATAAAAGGCTCCAACAGAGGTAAACCCAAATCCCTGACGTTCTCGATGATCTGTGCCGGGAATTTTGCCTGCGCGTTGAACATGTTCACCACCACCCCTTCAAGTTTCAGGTTGCGGTTGTGATCGTCACGAAGCTCAGCAAGGTTATCCATCAATGTCAGCAGGGCTTGATGAGAAAAACTGTCACAGTCGAACGGGATCAACAGTTTATGCGCTGCTATCAGCCCCGCTTTACTGTAGAAATTGAGATTGGGCGGCGTGTCGATATAAATCCGCTCATATTCAGATTCAAGTTCATCCAACGCATCACGCAGCTTATAGATTTTGTAACGACGCTCAAACTCGGGTTCTAACGCAGCGAGTCGTGGGCTTGAGGGAATGATGTCGAGATTCTTGTAAGCTGTGGCTTGGGGAAACTGCTTGATAGGTGTAGAAGTCGAAAACCAGGATACTGTCTGGTCGAGCAGGTCTGCCACGGTACGGTCATTTTTAGCGTTGATATCTACACCGAGGTAGTGACTGCTGTTGCCCTGTATATCCAAATCAATCAGCAGCGTCTTCTTTCCGCTCGCAGCACTTAACGCAGCCAGATTAACCGTAATACTGGATTTACCGACCCCACCCTTCTGATTGAAAATTATGCGTCGCATTTTCCGCCTTCCATTGTCTGAAAAAAGGATTTGAAAAAGCACGACTACAAACTGTGCAAACTAATAGGCGATGGTAACAGTCTGAAAAGACCAATACATGAAGATGGATCCCGATTACCTCTGCCAGAAACAAAAAACGCCCGCAAAGCAGGCGTTTCAAAGCAATGTATGGATTAAGATTTTCCAAGCATACGGGTCAACGTATTATCTTTCATCAACACGTGGTGTTTAATGGCGCCCAACACATGAAGCAAGATAGCCGCAATCATGATCTTCGCCAGCACGCCGTGGGTCGCGCCGCCTAATTGACCCAGCCATTCGATTTTTTCACCGGCAGCAATCAGGTTAATACCAAACACATCCAGACCACGACCGCCACCAACCGACATCATAATGCCGGAGACTGGCATTAAAACGGTCGCCAACAGTAACAGGTGATGAATGCCTTTCGCCATTTTCTCCTGCCAACCTGATGCATCGCCGATAGCCGGAATTGGCCCCTCTTTAACTCGCCATACAATTCTCAGCGACGCCAGCATCAGCACAACGACTCCGAACGATTTATGAAGTCCCATCAGTTCTCCCTTCTCGGGACTTCTCGGCAAATCTTCCAGATAAAGGCCGAAAGCAAGCATTCCAATGATCGCAATAGCGACAATCCAGTGGAACGCAATGGTAGGCTTGGATAAAGCCGAGGGCGTACTCATTTATTGAACTCTCCATTTCAATTTAAGATGCTCAACAATTGTGCGCTCACTTTGATTTGCAAACAACCAACCTAATGTAAAGTAGCGTAAAACTCGTCCATTCAAACCTAATTACAACTATGTGCAAATGTGAGAGACACAACCGATACCGAACGCGGTCTGATTTGCCATACTTGCAGTCTTAACCTGAAAGATGATGGAGACGCTTTCATGAAGTCCCGCTTTGCCAACCTTTTCGTTTTGCCCATTTTACTGTTCACATTACTCGTTGCGCCCCCATTGTCCGCATCCACGGAAACCGCCCCATCGGCTGCGCCTGCTGCTTCAAGTGCTTTCGAGCAATGGAAAGCCCAGGTAAACACCCTTCACAAGGAGCTGGAAGATCTAGCTGCCTTACAGAACAGTGCCAGCGGTGAAGATAAGCTGGCATTGCAACTGCAAATGTTCCAGAAAAATGCGGAACTCCGGAGTTTGTTAGCAGCTGGCGTGAAAAATAGCGACTATGACCGAGCCTATTTGATAGAGCTGGTCAAACAGCAGCAACAGTATGACAACCAGGGAATGAAGTACCTGTCCGAGCGTTCAACACAGCTTTCAGAAGAGCTAAGTAACGCCAACAGCGAAGACAAGTTCGCTATCCTCGGTGATTACGAAGAGTCGAGAAAATATCTCGACAGTATGTATCAGGAACAGTCGCAAAATATCGTTTGGCTAAAAGCGCTTGATGCCCTCCCACCTAAAGCCGAGGAAGCCTTTAAGAAAGACGTCGATCGCCGCATTGAACAACTGGGCGCCAATGTTGAATACCTTCGCCAGCAACTCAGCGCCGATGCCGCACAACTGAAAGTTGCACCAGAATCTGAAAAAGCCTCTATTCAGTTAAGGCAATTGATCACCCAACGCAGAATGGCAATCACGACTGAAAGCCTGTCAGTGATGATCGAACTGGCTGACGGTGTCGGCATTGAAACTGCAGAGTACAAACGCCTTTATTTCGAGGTTACCGGCAGCGTTACTCAGGATCTCCTCCGAGGCGACGTACTGCTTTCCATTGTTAAAACCTGGTCGTCCAAATTTTGGAACTGGCTGGTTGAAAACGCCCCCCAGCATATTTTCCAATTGCTGGTGTTTTTGGTCATTCTGTTTATTGCACGACAAATCGCCAACCTGACCCGAAAAGTCGTGAAAAGAGCCGTTGCAGCCAAGAACCTAAAGTTCTCGCAGCTCATGCAGGACTTCTTTATCTCCATGTCCGGTAAGGCTGTCTGGTTTATCGGTATCCTTATCGCGCTTTCGCAAATTGGCCTGAACCTGACGCCAATCCTGACAGGTTTCGGTATCGCTGGTGTGATTGTCGGTTTCGCGTTGCAAGACACACTCTCCAACTTCGCAGCGGGTATGATGCTTCTGATCTACCGCCCCTTTGACGTTGGCGATTACGTTGCAGCCGGCGGCGTAGAAGGCAAGGTCAGCCATATGAGTCTGGTGAACACCACCATCAAAACCTTCGACAACCAGATTATTATTGTGCCAAACAGCAAAATCTGGGGCGACGTGATTAAGAACGTGACTCACGAGCGTGTGCGCCGCGTTGATATGGTTTTTGGTGTGAGTTACAGCGACGATGTACTGTTTGTCGAAAAAATTCTGACGGACATCGTCACCAATCACCCTTCAGTACTTCGCTCGCCAGAGCCGATCATTAAAGTTCACGTACTGAACAGTTCTTCGGTCGACTTTATTGTGCGTCCTTGGGTTAAAACCGATGATTACTGGGATGTTTACTGGGATGTCACCAAAGAAGTGAAAATCCGCTTTGACAAAGAAGGCATCTCTATTCCGTTTCCTCAACAGGATGTCCACCTGCATATGGCATCGGGGCAATTGCCGCCTGCGCCGGAAAAAGACGCATAAAAAAAGAGAGGGAGGCACTCGCCTCCCTCTCCGTTGTTGTTTGGGTTTATTTGGCTTTACCGAACAATCCCATAAACCATTTTTGAATTAACACCAGGCTATAGAACGGGTTGGTTGAGGTGTTGTACTCTTCCAGTGCATAAACATAATTGGATTTGTACTTTTCAACGGCTTCTTCTGCATTTTCCGCGTAAATAGAATCATCCTCGACCTCAAAACCCTGCTCCAACAAGCTTTCTTTTTCAGCGAGGAAGGTTTCAGATGCCATATCTAGAAATGTAAATTGTTTGCGGTTTGAATCCGGCATCGTGAAAAATTGATATTTGTTTGTCATAAGCACTCCATTGAAATTCCGTTCCAGCAGAATTCAAACAACCCGTCTAATAAACGTCTAAATGACGAAACTTGAGTAGTCTGAAGCCCATCCATAAGACTTACTCAACAACATATCACGCCCTCAAAAGCCGGCAGCAAAAACAGCACTGATGGATAGCTCAACACCCTGACATTTAGGTACAAATCACCAAAAATTGCAGTTTGGTAACCTGTTACACTAACCAGAATTACTTATCGGCAGGATGGTTAACCCCATCATTGGTGACCACCTCACCTAAATCGAACGGGTTTACGCCCTCAAGACAACCGACGTTAAATCCATACTCTGAGGGGTCAGAACGACGCTGGTGATGGGTATAGATGCCGCATTCCGAACAGAAAAAGTGCTTCGCGGTTTTGGTGTTGAATTGGTACAGCTTTAACAGTTCTTGCCCTTTCACAATGTGGATGCCATCAAGTTTGACCGACGCCACAATCGCCCCTTTACGTCGGCAGATTGAGCAGTCGCAACGACGTGGCTTTTCTATCCCATTGGGTAAAGACAATTCCATTTCCACACCACCACAATGACAGGTGAGTTTGTGCTTTTCTTTAATCTCTGTTTCGCCAACTTGTTTGATCATTCTGTTCTACTTCCTTGTTAAACATTTTTAGCTGATGAAAACCAGTGCGTGTTTTCATTACTTAACACTGTTTACTTTAAATATCATTCAATGTCTCGATTACAGCACACACATGACGACTGCTTTAATGTTGTTAACTCTGCCAGCTTTGCAATATTTTGCTAAAATACTTTCAATTCACCACTATTTATATTCATGGAGTTTCATGTCTCAACCCTTACCGAAGAACCGCACTGAGTGGCTGATATTCTTTCGTCGCGCAAAGACTGTCGACACGTTGGATTTAATGTTGGATGGTGCGTTGAAAAAACTAAAAACGCCTGCAGAACAGGCGGATGCAATTTTAGGCCATGAGGCCAGATTGGATGAACTGGAAGGTTCCCGCTAATTTAGCGAGCTCGAAGCAAACTTTCATTCAATTCCCTGCCATATGATCATGCAGACTGATTAAAGTTTCCGACATCTTGATTGTTGTCAGGTTGCGGCGTGGTGTCAGGTTCGGCTGGCAAATCAGATTCCGGCGCTTTTTCTTTAGGCTTCATGTACTCCTCGGCTTTCTTTTCGGCCTCATCCACCAATTCACCGCCTTTCTCTTTGCCTTTTTCCCAAAGTTCAGCGCTTTTCTCTTTGGCGCTGTCCCAAAGATCGCCCCCTTCCTTTTCCGCATCTTTCATCAGCTTTTCGCTTTTTTCTTTGGTCGCGTCCCAGGCGTTTTTACCGGCTTCCTTAGCTGACTTCCAAGCCTCGCCAGCAGACTCTTTTGCTTTGTCCCAGCTGTTATCTTCTTCGGTCGCCAATGCTGGCGCGGTAAGCATTAGTGAAACCAATATGGGCATGATCAGCTTCATCATTTCATTCCTTTTAAACAACGCTGTGTGCGTTTCAGTCTAACAATTCCATATCCAAAACACGTTAGCAAAATGTATCAAACTGCTTCCGGGCTTTGCCATAGAGACAAAAAACCTTCTGTAAAGGTCACTCTACCAAAAATAAAAAACAGCGTTCAATAGCAGACCAAAAAATAAGCCCACCTATTGGTGGACTAGTTAGGGTCTCTTTTCTGGGGGCCGTCATAGGTCCACAACAAATCACGCGGAATGGGGCCTTTGTTGCGGCCCCCCTGTTGTGTCTGCTCCCAGGCGTGGGCGAGGATACCAACCGAACGTGAAAGGCAAAACAATCCCCGTGACAGCTCAGCAGGAACACCAAGCTCTGCATAAATAACGGCTGTCGCGCCATCAATGTTCATGGGAATAGATTTTCCCTTGTCCTTAAAAAGCTGCTTTTCAACCTGCTGCGCAATTGCCAGATAGCGCCCTTCGACAATGCCTTCGCCAACTGCATTTTCAACCAATTCCATCAAGCGCGGCGCACGCGGATCGACTGGATGGAAGCGGTGACCAAAACCCGGGATAAATTTGCCGAAATGCTCCCGTTGGCATGCCAATCCCTTTTGGGTTGCCGCGGCAACGTCAAGCTGCTCATCCTGCATGATGTTATAAATCATCCGGTAAAGCGAAACGGCTTGTTCACCGGCTCCACCATGTACATCACCCAATACGTTAACCGCTGAGGCCATCGCATTGTTAAGCCCAACACCGCAGGTCGACGCCATCCGTGCTATGGCGATACTTGGTGCCTGAGGGCCATGGTCGACGGCAGACATCAAGGCCGCATCCAATAACTTTGCCTTATCAGGGGAAGGAAGCTCGCCTTGCACCATCAGCCAGACCATTTGGGTGAAACTGACATTGCCAATCAAGGATTCAATCGGGTAGCCAAAATAGCTGATCTCTCCGGGCTTCATATCTATGATTTCAGTGCGCCACCAATCAGCGACTGCTTTTTCTGGCCCTGAATCCGGGCGATGAATAGTCATATCACACCTCGCTCTGCCAGTTGTTCGATATCAGCATGGCTGTAACCAAGGTCATGAAGAATGGCTTTGGAATCTGCACCCAGTGCAGGCGGAGGACAACCCACTTCCGGGCGTTTTCCGTCGACCAGAAATCCCGGACGGGCAACATGTACCGGTTGCTCAACGCCGTCTACATCATCAAATACTGCTTCAAACTCCCTCTGCTTAACCTGCGGAAGATCCAGCGCTTCAGGTACCGACATCACGCGACCGGCAGGCACTCCGTGTTGATTCAGCACAGTTTCCCAATGTTCAGCAGGATGAGAGGCAAAAGCCGCTTCAAGAATCTCCGTCAGCGCTTTACGGTTTTGCAACCGAGCCTGTCTTTCTGAAAAGCGAACGTCGGTTTTAAGCTCAGGCTTTCCTATCACCTCGCAAACCGATTCAAACTGCTCCTGCTTGTTTGCTGCGATGTTAATAAGGCCTTCGCCAGTTTTGAATGCGCCGGATGGGCTGGCCGTAAAGTTATCATTCCCCATCGGTACCGGTGTTTTCCCGGCAATCAGATAATTGGAAACTACCCAACCCATGGTGGCGAGCGTCGACTCAAGCATAGAGACATCGATAAAACAGCCTTCACCGCTTTGTGAACGACCTGCCAACGCCGTAGAAATGGCAAACGCTGCCGTCATGCCACCCAGCGTATCGGCGATGGGATAGCCCACCCTCAGCGGCGCACTTTCTTCGCTGCCGGTAATCGACATCACACCCGACATGCCCTGGATGATCTGGTCATACGCGGGCAGGTTTTTCATTGGCCCCTCTGCGCCATACCCCGAAATCGCGCAGTAAATCAGCGCCGGGTTTTCCGCTTTCAGTACGTCATAATCCAGCCCTAGCCGCTTCATCACTCCTGGCCTGAAATTTTCCACCAGCACATCCGCGGTTTTTACCAGTGCTTTAAGCACGGCTTTGCCTTCCGGGTCTTTCAGGTTCAAAGTCATTGAGCGCTTACCGGTATTTTGTGCCAGGAAGGAAACACCGATTTTCCGGGCATTCAGTTCTGGATCTGCGCCTAACTGACGAGCCAAATCCCCACTACCGGGAACTTCCACTTTAATGACGTCAGCCCCCATGTGCGCCAGTTGGTGGCAGGCAAATGGGCCTGCCAATACATTGGTTAAATCAAGTACGCGAAATTTAGACAACATCCTACTCATTCGCCCACTCCTAACCTTCGCCGCTGTCAGTACTTGCACTGGTTTCCATCGGTTTGGCTTTACGACCCAGTCCCATTTTTTCTGCTAACACACGAAGCAGCGGCAAAATAAGCACAAAAACGGAGATAGACATAATGGTCAGTGTCAGCGGTCGCTCCCACAGGAAGCTCAAACTACCGTCTGAAATGGTCATCGAGCGACTGAGATTGTTTTCCATGATCCCGCCAAGGATAAAGCCCAGTAGCATTGGCGCCATAGGGAAATCCAGCAAGCGCAGGAATATCGCCACAATGGTGATAATCACCATCATGTTGATATCAAAGGTATTAAAGCTCACCAGATACACACCCGTGATGGAGAAGAACAAAATCAGCGGGATAAGAATTGGACGCGGAATCACCAGCAAACGTGAGATGTAAGGGATCAGCGGCAAGTTCAGGATCAGCAACACCAGGTTACCGAAGTACATGGAGATAATGACCGACCAGAACACATCCGGATTATCGACAAACAGGCGTGGGCCCGGTTGGATGCCATAGGCGATCAGCGCCCCAAGCATAATCGCCGTTGTGCCTGAGCCCGGGATACCCAGCGTCAGCAACGGAACAAATGAACCAGTAGATGCCGCATTGTTTGCTGACTCAGGCGCAGCCAGACCACGCAATGCCCCTTTACCGAACTTCTCTTTCAGCCGCTTTGGCGCGAGATTTCGCTCCAGACCATAAGCTAGGAAAGAAGCAATGGTCGCACCTGCACCAGGCAAAACACCGACCAAGAATCCGAACACAGAAGAACGTGCAATGGTTGGCGCCACTTCTTTCACTTCCTCTTTCGAAAGCTTCATGCTGCCAAGCGCCGCCATATCCATGTCGGGCTCTTCTTCCTTATGCTGGCCTTTCAGCACGGTCATGACAACTTCTGCCAGCGCAAACGTCGCCATTGCCAGAAGCAGGAAGCTGATACCGTCGACCAAATCGATATTGTTAAACGTAAAGCGTGGCGCGCCGGTGATCACATCCGTACCGATAGTGGCAATCATCAGGCCAAAGACTGTCATCGCCATCGCTTTCAGTACCTGCCCTTTACCGGCAAATGCCGATACTGCCGTCAAGCCAAGGATCATCAGCGCAAAATAGTCTGCCGACTGAAAACTCAGGGAAACTTTCGCCAATGCCGGTGCAGCAAACAACAGAATGATCGCGCCAATCGTACCACCGGTAAACGAGGAGTACGCCGCCAGCGCCAGCGCTTTACCCGCCTGACGGTTTTGCGCCATAGGATAACCATCAAACGCGGTCACGACCGTACTTGAACACCCAGGTGCGTTGATCAGAATAGAAGAGGTTGAGCCACCGAAAACGGCTCCGTAGTACACACCCGCCATCAGGATAATGCCTGACGCAGGATCCAATCCGTAAGTAATCGGGATCATCAATGCGACCGCTGAAATCGGCCCCAAACCCGGTAACATGCCGATAAAGGTACCGGCAAAACAGCCAACCACAACCATCAGGATGTTAAAAGGCATTGTCGCTGTGCTTAAGCCTGTTGCGATTCCTTCCCACATAGCCTTAGCCTCCAAACACTTGGGTAAACAAACGACCCGGTGCCAGATAGATATCCAGCAGTTTTGCCAACGTGAACCAGATGCCTACCGCAAAGGGCACTGAGGCAATAAACAAGGTTTTTGGTTTTCTCTCACCGAGAATCCAGTAACCACCAACCAGAAAGAAAACAGTCGCGAGCAGAAAGCCAACCCACTCCAACGCAAAAGCGAAAGCAACAATCAGCACCAAAAGCTTGGTGACCAGAACAAAGTCCAACCCCGCAAGGTTGAGTTTGCTTTCAGCGCCGCGGCGACCTGTCACCAGCATCAATATGCCGAGTACGCCACCCATGTATGAAAGCGCAATAGGTAAAGTCTGGGCATTAAACGGTTCGTACTCATCGCCGGGCAGCATGGGAATTACACGGGCGTAGTACCCGTATGCCACTGAAAGACAGAGAAATATGAGACCACCGATATGGTCTTTAGTGACAACCATCTGACACTCCTTGAACTACAGAAGAAGACGGAACATTCCGTCTTGTTTACTCGGTTGAAGCCTTTCCATTGGCTTCAATTGAGGGCTCAAATGAGCCCTCGGTCTGTTTATTTATTTGAGGAAGCCCAGCTCTTTCATCAGCTCGCCCACTTCCTGCTCCTGACCTTCAAGGAAAGTCACGAACTCTGCACGTGGCTTGTAGATTTCAGTCCAGCCATTGCGGTCACGCACTTCTTTCCATGCATCCGTGGTGTACATTTCTTCCAGTACAGCCGCATACTCGTTCGCTTGTTCATCCGACAGCCCAGGTGCACCAAAGAAGCCGCGCCAGTTGGTGAACTCTGCGTTATAGCCCAGCTCTTTCAGGGTTGGGACATCCGCCGCCGCAGGTGAACGTTCAGGGCCAGTCATCGCAAGGATGCGTACCTCACCGGCGTTTTTCAGCGCCAGCGCTTCAGAGAAACCGGTAGACAGCACCTGGGTTTCACCCGACAACATGCCCGCCATTGCTTTACCACCTGCATCGTAAGCGACATATTTCACGCGCTTTGGATCACCGCCTGCTGCTTTAAAAGCCATTGCTGCAACAAGGTGGTCCATGCCGCCACGGGATGAACCGCCAGCCACAGACACAGAACGAGGATTGGCTTTGTAGTCATCCATCAACTGCGTAAAGTTTTGGTATTTGGAATCTGTCGGCACCACAAAGGCAGCGTAATCACCGATGGTGGCCGCAATCGGCGTCAGGTCGCGGAACGATTGAGGGAAAACTTTCGACAAAGAGCGAATAACAATAGGGGTTGAGTTCACCATCAATGTGTTATCTGCCTGATCCGCCACTTCAATCAGGTGCGCAATGGCTTTACCGCCACCACCGCCAGACATGTTTTCGTAAGAAACCGTCTCGACAAGACCTGCTTTTGACAGCGCTTCACCGGTACCACGCGCGGTGCCATCCCAACCACCACCAGCACCACCAGGTACCAGGAAGTGAATTTCCTCAACGGCCGCATTGGCCATGCCTGCACTCAGTGCTGAAGTGAGCGCCAATGCTGCAACGAGCGAACGTTTTTTGGCGAACAGTGTTGAAATCATAGGTTTTTCCTCATGTCGTGCCGTCCATTGGACGAGATAGTTTTATTCCGAACTACACGCTCAACCTGGCGTTTCAGTGCAATGCACCTATTCGGTTTCTTTGCCCTACGCTTTCAAACCTATTGGCAGGATGAATATCTGGAAAGCTTGTGTGTTTAATGTTTTTTTAAACTTTAAAAAACATTTTGTGCATATTGTTCACTTGCGTGACACACCACAAAGAATCACCATTTCAATAAGATAGATTGAGAGACTCAGGTAACCTGAAACTGCCTGGACATAAACGCGGCCACTGCGCCTGTTCGATGGTTGTAACTAAAAGGTACTGACTACCCATGCTTTCCCTTCGCGCACTCAAGCTGAAAACCCTTATGATGCTCATTCTGGGCATGATGGCGCTACTACAAACCGGATTTATCGGCTATTTTGCCCTTACCTACCTGACACAATCACTGGATGAACAAATAGGCCTGCGCGCATTACACGTCGCCAAAACCATTGCCTCCATTCCTGAAGTGATTGAAGCGGTTGAACAGCGCGACAGCGAATTGCTACAGCCCCTCACCCTCGATCTTGCTTCGGTCAACGATGCCCGTTTTGTCGTGATTGGTGACCGCAATGGCATCCGGCTTGCCCACCCTTCCTGGCAACGCATTGGAAAGCCAATGTACGACGACGATGGCGACCGCAACGAGCCTGCGCTGCTCTATGGCAAACCCTATATCCAGAAAGCAGTGGGAAGCCTTGGGGCATCGGTTCGGGGCAAAGCCCCTATCTTCGACCGCAGTAGCGAAGAGGTGATGGGCATAGTGTCAGTTGGTTTTATGCTGACGTCTGTTGAAGAAACCATTGATCGATACCGGGATACGCTTTACGTCGTTATCGTCATCAGTTTTGTGCTGAGTGTACTGACAGGGCTATGGTTCGCCAGCCATTTCAAAAAAGCCATTTTCGGTCTTGAGCCTGAGCAAATCGGCCGACTGTTTCAGGAGCGGAATGCTACGCTGGAATCCGTCCGCGAAGGGATCATTGCGGTAAACAGCGAAGGCAAGATCACCACCTTCAATAAAGCAGCGGTTGATACCCTTGGTCTGGACGCCAATACACGACTCACCGATCGCCCCATAGAAGAGGTACTGCCAGACAGCCGCCTGATGGAAGTACTGCGCTCCGGTAAACCACAGTTCGATAAAGACGTCTGGCTGCAGGATAGAAACCTGATAGTAAACCGCCTGCCCTTGGTGCAGGACAACAAGATCACCGGCGTGGTTTCCAGTTTCCGCCGTAAGGATGAACTGGATGCGGTGAGTAAACGGCTATCTCAAATCCAACAATATGCCGATACCCTGCGCAGCCAGTCCCACGAGTATTCCAACAAGCTGCATACCATTGCCGGACTTATCCAGATTGGTGCAACCGATGAAGCACTCGCTTTGATTGGGCGGGAAACACAAAGCCACCAAGCACTCATTCAATTGATGGTGGAAGCCGTGCCCGATCCTATCCTTGCCGGTTGCCTCCTCGGGAAATACAACCGTGCCAAAGAGCTTGGTCTGAATCTCGAAATTGACCCAGAAAGCAGCATGAAAGAAATCCCCGATCACATCGCGCGGGAAGAGCTAGTGAGTATCCTCGGCAATCTGATCGACAATGCATTGGAAGCAACGCTCAAAAACAAACACAAGGAAGTACGGCTTTCGATGACAGACCTCGGTAACGACCTGATCTTCGAAATTGAAGACGAAGGCGAAGGGGTTTCGGAGCAGGATCAGGCGCGTATTTTCCAAAAAGGCGTCACCAGTAAAAGCGGCGAAGGACACGGTTACGGACTGCATCTGGTCATCAAACTGCTGCAGAAAATGGGCGGAACAGTCACGCTGGAGCCGGGTGACCAACTCGGCAGCCGGTTTACCGTCTACATCCCGAAGGCTGACTTTTCAGCAAGCTAGCTTAGAGCAATATAGAATTAAGAGAGAAGCAAGGAGTCAGCTGTATCTATGACTGAAAAGATCCGCTTGGTCATCGCTGAAGATGATGTGCAAATTGCAGAAATACAGAAACGCTTTCTGGAACGTATCGACGGCGTCGAACTGGTTGGCATCGCCCACACATTGGAAGATGCCGAAGATCTCGTTGACGTATTCAAACCTGAACTCCTGCTTCTGGACAATCATTTCCCCAACGGCACAGGGCTCGACCTGCTGCGTAAGTTGCGCGCCAATAACAGCGCCACCGACGTTATTCTCATCACAGCGGCAAAAGAAGTGGATACCCTGCGCGACGCACTGCGTGGCGGCGTGTTCTATTACATTCTTAAACCACTGGTGTTTGAGCGTCTGCAGGAAGTGATTGGGCAATATACCGCCCATTTGGAAAAGCTCCACGCAATGGAAAACCTTGCTCAAACCGATGTCGATACGCTGCTCCCCCAGCGAGTGACGGGCAACACGCCTGCACCAGACACACCCCAGCCCAACATCACCCGCCTGCCAAAAGGTATCGACGGCATCACGCTGGATAAAATCCGCTCGGTATTCTCCGGCTCTACCGAATCATTCAATGCAGAAGAAGTCGGTGCATTAATTGGGGCAAGCCGCACCACGGCAAGGCGGTATCTTGAATACATGGTCAGCACCCAAGAACTCGAAGCGCAGGTAAATTACGGCAGTGTTGGTCGCCCGGAAAGGCGCTACATTCAAGCGACCTGAATGCGGCTGAAAACCACCGCGCAGCCTTCTTTTTAAACCAGACATTCATGACAAGTCAGGCAGTTCAGCTTCTTGCCAAGCCAGTTGGCATTGGCGCTGCCTGTGATCCTGGTTGTACAAATGATAAACGACATATTTAGTTATAGTGCGCTAGATGCACTCTCCTCGATTTCTGATCCCCAACCCGCTAGGCTCTGAGGAATACCCCACCAAATCTTGATATACACGATGAATCGGAACACCAAGACGTCAACCTCAAACCACCCGCATCAAGAATTGACGGCGCGCGTTACCCTGCCTGTCGATTTCCGCCTTCAGGATTTCCTTACCTTTCACCGGCGTGACAAAACCGAGCTTTGCGAGCGGGTTTCCGACAATAGCGTTGAAAAGGCGATGCTGATTAACGGCGTGCCATGCTGCCTTATTCTGACGCTGTCGCAAAACAGTGCTGAAATCTCGCTGGCCGTTGACGGTGATACCGCTCCCCTCACCCCGCAAGCACTGGAAACTTTGCTGCGCCATATGCTCGGGTTAACGCAGGATATTTCGGCGTTTGAGGAAGCGTACAAAAACGATGCGAATATCTCCCGGCTTCTTAAACACAGTCATGGCCTGCGCATACCCCAAACTGGCACACCGTTTGAAGCCATTACCTGGGCAATTACCGGACAGCTCATCAGCGTGGAAGCTGCGGTGTCTATCCGTCGCAGGCTGATAGAGAAAACCGGTGTGCCACACAGTTGCGGATTGCTTTGCCAACCGGATGCTGGCTTGCTTGCCGCTACGGGTATCAGTATCTATCGCGAATGTGGCTATTCCAACTCCAAAGCCACTACCATCCAGCGCGTTGCGCAGCAGTTGGTTGATGGTGAGCTCTCCCTTTCCCTTGATGATGACCCAGCCGCAATTGCCAAAAACCTGCTGGCGGTTAAAGGTGTCGGCCCTTGGACAGTGAGCTACACCCTGCTTCGCGGCTTTGGTTATCTCGATGGTTCGCTGCATGGTGATGTGGCTGTCAGACGCAATTTACAACGGCTTTTGGCACTTGAAGAGAAGCCTTCAGAGAAGGAAACCCAGCAATGGTTGGCGCCTTTTTCCCCTTACCGGGCGCTGGTTGCTGCCCATTTATGGGCGATGCAATCCGATCAGGGATACTAAAGCTGGTTAAAACAGGAACAATCTGGCGCTGAAACAAGCAGTTGAACGTTCCAACGTGCCACAGTTGCAGAACCTCCGTAATCATTGCGGTATGCTCCACCGACCTTCGAACCGTGATCAATGACACATTTATGCTTTATCAGAACATGCTGGGATACCGGTATCCCAAGGGACCATTCGCCATGGTCAGCGTTTACACCTTCACCGGCGCAGCGGTGGTCACCTCGACGGTTTTCTCACTACTGTTGTTTCTTTCCATTGACGATAACCCGTTAATGAAGGCCCTTTTCGGCACACTGGCGATTATTTTTGAGGCGGGTAAATTCTACGCCTGGTATGAATATGGCGAGCGCCGCGCACACCGTAATTACACCGGTGCGCTGACGGCTCTGGTTTTCTATCTGGTACTGGCAGCCATTTCTATTGGCGGCAGTATTGGCGGCATTAACAGTGCGACCAATAAAGCGCAGGGTGTCATTTCGATTCAAGAAGCCAAAGTCGCCGCCTATGACCGTCAAATCGCCGCGCTCGACAAGCAAATTGAACTGAACAACCTTGCGGCCCAGAAGTACATTGAAATGGAACGCATTGCGACAGGCGTGACCCGCATTCAGGAACAAAACAACCGTCTGCGTGAAGAACAAATCCGTCTGGCGACTGAACGCGATTCCCTGCCGCCGGTTTCACAAGGTTCAGCAATCGGCCTGATTGATAGCCTGGCGAAAGCGTTTGACGTTTCCCAGCAAGCTGCGCAATTTGGTTTGGTGGTGTTCCTTTCTATCCTACTGGATCTGTTTGCGGCGTTTTTTGTGGGTGTGATTGGTGAAGAATTGCGTTTCCGCCGCTTCTACCAAAGCCATGCCGACTTTGATGTCACGACCAAGGATGTGCCTCAGCCGATTGGCTACCTTGAGCACAAACCGCAGCTGGATGCGGAGAACATTGCATCCGCAGAGCCGGAAGTACCACTAACCATGGAAGAAAAAATCCGCAAGGCAGTCGGAGATGGTGTGATCACCTGCTCGAAAAAAGCGGTGGCAAAACACTTCCTGATGAACAGCGACGATGTCGACCAACTGTTTGAACAAATGATGGAAGCCGGCACCATCGGCCAGAAGGCGAACAAGCACTACTATCTGGTTTCATGATCAAAGAGAGCGCCCACCGGCGCTCTTCTTTTCTCTGCTCAAATACCCTTTAGGCTTCAGGCTCTACCTTTTTCATCCCGCTACTCTCCATCATATTCGTTGCCGGTTGAGCTTTTTCCATAGTCTGCGGTTTGATGGTATCAATCACCATTTTCAAATCGTCAATCAAGCCTTCGTTTTGGCTGTTTTGAGCTTCCAGTGTTGAAACCTGGGCGGACAGCGTTTCCTTTTCCTGTTGCGACACCATCAGGTCAGCCTGAACGGCATCCAGCTTTGCCATTAACGCAGCGAGCTGCGGATCTACATCAGTTGAACCGGTCAGCGACTGCGCTTTCTCTTCCATTGCCAACGCCTGTTGCTGCATAGGCTGGTCTCGGAGGTCGTCATGTTGCATTGCCTGCGCAATCGCATGCAGCTGGTTTTCAAGCTCCAAAATCAGCGGTTCAAACTTGCCGTCGTCGACATTCCTGAAACGCTTCACCTCCTGACCGATATGTTTAAGGTGCTCAATTTCAAAGGTGACATCACCAACTGCAGAAGCGATGACGGCCTTATCCCGAGGGTTGGCAGTGACGGTTACCACCGCCTGCTCCAGCGACGCATTGGCTTTGGTAAAGCTGATGGGAGCCGCGGTTTTAAACCCTTCCTTTCTCAGCAATGCAATATCGCTTTTCAAGGGTTCGATATTCAGTTTGAGCGCAACGGCCACCTCAAGCTTCTTCGCATCGGCAAGAAACTCAGCCTGACCAACCTGCGCATCGTCGATATCGTTATCCGCCACGTCTTCAAACAACGCCCGGTAGTCAGAGGCCAGTCGCTTGTAGCGCGAGGCAAAATGCTGTTCAGCTTCGATACTGTCCAGGTACGCCATCTCCGCAATTGCGGGGGCTAACAATGAATCCGCTTCTGATTTGAGTGACTGCAACTTGTCGTAGAGCGAGGACACCGCCAAAAGACGTTTATCAAATACCTCCGCATAAGTGCCGGATGAAAATACGGAGTAGCTTTCTGTCGCTTTGCCAGGATTGGAGGCAAAGTCTTCATAAACATCGACGGCTTCAGACCATGCATCAAAAAGGTCTTCCACAAGATCCTTGTCGTAAAGACGGAGAGATTTGCTCTCTTCCATTTTCACCAACCAGGATTCATAACTGGATTTTGAAGCCTCATAAACCTTCAAGGTGTTCTGGCTTTCCTGCGATGCTTTGTTGGTTTCGGATGCAATCTGACGTGGTTCTGTGGTTGACTGACAGGCACTGAGCAAAGTGGCTAACGCAACGGCGCACACAGTCGCTTTGACGAGTTTCATCGGCTAATCCCCATTTAATGACAGAATCCGCACCGCTTATTTCTTATTATTTGTTGTTTTATATGAATAATTTTCACTGCTTTGCGGGCGGAGTATTTGAATGACACAGGTTAAATTTAGCCCTGCGGCTCACGCCCCATTCGCATTTTTATGTGACATTAATCACGTTAACTCTTGTAATTCTTACACCACGAAATCCGGTATTGATAATTCATTGAATAGGCAATGAGTTACCTCTAAACGTTATAAAAACACATGCCAGAGAGGGCAATTACCGGGACTGTTTGGGTCAGCCCCAGCAAGCAGCTGTTCATTATATTGCACACAAAAATCACAAAACGGTTATTGGAATCACTGTTTTCCAACGGCATGCCTCCCACGGCTTGCACTGTGATGATTCCGCCGTTAGTCTGACATTTAGCGTATTCACCCATACATGGACACGGATAATGGATCAGATTAATAACCTATCGTTGCTTTCTGCAATGTGCGAAAACGTGAACAGTGCTATCGCTGTAACCAACCCGGCAGATGGAAATGTATTGGGCTATATCCCATCACACAGCCGCGAGACCATAGAAAGAGCCATCCTTGCCGCCGAGTCCGCACAAAAAGAATGGGCGAAAACGACCGCAAAACAGCGCGCTGAAATCCTGAACCGTTGGTATCAGTTACTAATGGATAATCAGGAAGATCTGGCGCGGATCATGACACTCGAACAAGGTAAACCATTGGCAGAATCCCGTGGTGAAGTCGCCTACGGTGCTTCGTTTGTTCAATGGTTTGCTGAAGAAGGCAAACGTGCCTACGGCGAAACCATACCGGCACCACTGGGTGATCGACGCATTATGACTATCCGCCAGCCTGTG
Source organism: Enterovibrio paralichthyis (assembly GCF_019209835.1). Classification (NCBI taxonomy): domain Bacteria; kingdom Pseudomonadati; phylum Pseudomonadota; class Gammaproteobacteria; order Vibrionales; family Vibrionaceae; genus Enterovibrio; species Enterovibrio paralichthyis. The sequence continues at coordinate 62,996 of NZ_JAHUTS010000014.1, forward strand.
GGCGTTGCTGCTGCCATCACGCCGTGGAATTTCCCGATTGCAATGATCACCCGCAAAGCTGCCCCTGCTCTCGCGGCAGGTTGCGCCTTTATTGCCAAACCGGCAGCGCAGACACCACTTAGCGCCTATGCCGTAGCAGAATTGGCTTACCAAGCGGGATTACCCCGTGCTTTGCTACCTATCGTTACGACTACAGAAGCAGCGATGGTGGGTGAACTGTTTTGCAGCAGTCCGCATATCCAGAAAATCTCCTTTACCGGCTCTACCAATGTCGGCCGTATCCTGATGAAACAGAGTGCTGAGACCGTGAAGCGTGCTTCTATGGAGCTGGGCGGCAACGCACCGTTTATCGTCTTTGACGATGCAGATATTGATTCGGCGGTAAAAGGGGCTATCGCGTCTAAATTCCGCAACGCCGGTCAAACCTGCGTTTGTGCCAACCGTTTCTATGTTCATGACGCCGTTTACGATGTGTTTGTGGCGAAATTCGTTACTGCGGTTGAAGCACTGAAAGTCGGAAATGGCCTGGAAGACGGCGTGGCTATTGGCCCGTTAATTGATGAGCCAGCTAAAGCCAAAATCCAGTCGCTGCTCGACAATGCCGTTACTCAAGGCGCGAAATTGGCCTGTGGCGGACGTGATCTGGGTGGTCAGTTCTTTGAGCCCACGGTGCTGACCAATGTCAGCCATGATATGGCGATCGTTCAGGATGAAATCTTTGGCCCTATCGCACCGGTTATCCGCTTTTCTGACGAGAACGAGCTGGTTGAAATGGCGAACGACACCATTTATGGCCTTGCCAGCTACTTCTACAGTAAAGACATCAACCGCGTGTTCCGTGTTGCAGAGGCACTGGAATATGGCATGGTTGGCGTGAACGAAGGCATTATTTCCACCGAAGTGGCCCCCTTTGGCGGGGTAAAACAGTCCGGCATTGGGCGCGAAGGCGCCCGTGAGGGTCTGAATGAGTACCTGAACACCAAATACATCTGCCTGGGCGGTATGTAAACACTGTTCATCATCCTCACAAAACAGGCAGAGCTACGGCTCTGCTTTTTACTCACTGTGTTGCACATTGTCCAATTCAGCCAATCCTAACTATGCTTCAATTAATCAACAAAATACTTGGTGTGCTACATAAGATCGGAGGATATAAATGGCGATTATGGATGAAATTGACGCCGCCGTAAGTGCCCATGGAAAATGGAAACACAAACTGCGAATTGCCATTGATACCGGAGAATGTGAGTCCACCCCTGCCCGCGTGAAACTCGATACCAATTGTTCGTTTGGTAAATGGCTCCATTACCGCATGGACGAACAATACAAAGAAACACCCCACTATGACGAAATTGTCACCCTGCACGCCGCCTTCCACCGTGAAGCGGGCACTATTTTGGAAATCGCATTAAACGGCGATAAAGAGACCGCCAATCAGCGAATGAAAATGGGCAGTGACTTTTCTGTGTTGTCAGCAAACCTCACCGCCAAGATGCGCGAATGGCAGCATTGGCTGCAGAAAAACGGCGTGAATTAATTCCAGCGGAAAAACAACCTCTTGGGTTTAACGCAGCCACAACGCTAAGTGCATAATTTACCGCATGGTATTCACCAAAAATTAACCCACCGCCGGCTCACGCTGCTGCTAAAACTAGCAACCCGCATAAAAATTCCGCAAACGGTCTTCCCAAACGCGCCCACTTTCCTTTAATGTGAAGCCCGACAGCGTATTTTCGTTTAACAGTGCGAAACTACGCGACATTGAAATGAGAACAACAAGGTAAAACGAGATGTCTGACGTACCTTCAGCTGCAATCGACGTTGCAGCAACTGCGCAAACTGCTGCTGAATCTTCTGGCGCAATCTGGCCATACGTGGTGGGTGGTATCGCCCTTGTCATCGCAGCAGGCTACTGGGGCTTCAAGCGTATGAATCGCCCAACTTTCCTTATCAAGCAGATTCGTCGCCGTAATCTGAAAGCGATGAAGAAAGAAGGTATCGAGAGTTCAGAAGCGACAGCGGATCTGGACCGACTACTGACTTCTATCGAGTCGTATGCGGTAGAAAAAGAAATGAAAGGCTCAGACATGCTTAAGCTTCTGACGCCATTGAACGACCAAAACCGCATGAAAAGCGCGAAAGATATGTACCTCACCATGCAACACATCGCCCGTGAAATCGGTGATACACGTCTGGCCGGTGAATTCAAATCTAAGTCTTCTGGCGTGAAATCAAGCTCTAAGCTGATGGCTGGTCTGCTGAAACGCGCGGGTATCTAAACCCAAACCTTCAGGACAACACGAATATTAAACGGACACCCAAAGGTGTCCGTTTTGTTTTTGCGTCTGCCGCGTTACTTCATGGTCACTTTGCCACCAACCACTTTAAAGGCGGGTGTTCCCCGTACCAAAGTCTCTCTGGCAAACACACTGCCACATCCCGGACATTGGCAAGGCGTGGTGGTATAATCTGCCACAATTCTCTCTTTCCAACACTTCGTCAGCGCCCCTTTTCCGCCCTTTTTATATTTGAACAACAGGGTTTTACACTTGGCGCAAATGATATCAACGGAACGCTCCGGCATCTTTTTATTTGGTTTAGCCATTCTATCCCCCGGAAAATTGCCAGACGCTCATTCTACTAAAGTCGAATTCGCAATGAAAAACTGAGATAGCGCTTAGGTTTATCACTCTCAAATTAACAGCCCGTTTACATTTTTAGCTATCCTTTCTCCGTTTACTGCGTGAGCCTGTACCCCACCCACGGCTTCGCTTCTCAGCCAACGAAGGAACTCTTCCACAACGGAGTGTTATATGAAAATCAAAGCGTTGCTCAAATCACTATCCATCGCCACCGTGATTTCATTTGCCGGTATGCAAAGTGCCACGGCGCAGGATCGGGACTATATTCTCGCTACCGCATCCACAGGCGGAACTTACTATCCTGTGGGCGTCGCACTGGCAACCCTGAGTAAAGTAAAGCTGGAGCCTCAATATAAGTTCGCACTCTCTGCTATCAGCTCTGCGGGTTCCGGTGAAAACATCAAACTGCTGCGTGAAAACGAAGCGCAATTCGCCATCCTTCAGGGTTTGTATGGTGCCTGGGCATGGAGCGGTGAAGGCAAGCTGAAGCAGTCCGGCCCTCAGAAAGAACTGCGTTCTGTCTCCATGCTTTGGCAAAACGTAGAGCACTTTGTTGTGCTGAGCGACCTCGCTAAAACCGGCACCATGTCAGATATGAAAAACCTGGACGGCAAGAAGTTCTCTATCGGCAAGAAAAACTCAGGTACCGAAGGTTCTGGCCTGCAGATCCTGGGCGGCCTTGGCATTGATGCAGACAAGCTGGACTTTGCCTACCTTGGTTATGGCGCGAGCGCTGACGCCCTGCAAAACGGCACCGTTGACGGCATGAACACTCCGGCCGGTGTACCGGTCAGTGCCGTAACCCGCGCCTATGCCGCTATGGGTGACAAAATCACCATCCTTGGTTTTACCGACGAGGAAATGAAAGAAGCCAATGGCAACTACAACCTCTGGACCCGCTTTGTCATCGCACCTAACACTTACCCAGGCCAGACAGAAGCGGTAGAAACGGTTGCACAGCCTAACTTCCTTGCGGTTCGCAGCGATGTGACCGACGAAGATGTTTACCTGCTGACCAAAACCATCTACGAAAACCTCGCTTTCCTAAATGGTATCCACAAAGCCACAACCGCGATGTCACTGCAAAAAGCCATCGACGGCCTGCCAGTGCCACTGCATCCGGGTGCAGCGAAATACTACAAAGAACAAGGCCTGACGATCCCGGCTCATCTGATCGCCGAGTAAACCAGACAGCGCCGGCTCCAGTCGGCGCTTTGCTGTTTAGCCACACCACCCAAAAGGACGTCGTGCCTTTCGCACGCTAGAGGGAACATGACAAATACTTCTTCCCAACCATCGCCACAGGAAAAGGATTCCGACCTCTCCCAGTTTGAACTGACACAGCGAACGGATTTCCCTCTGCTGACCCGCGTTGTTACGGTTATCGGCATTTTGCTGTCTCTGGTTCATATTTGGTTCAATACGTTGGCTACCCTGCCCGAGCTATGGGTTTCCGCCGCCCACTTCGCCGGATTTTCGGTGATGTGCGCCCTTACCTATCCTGCAGCCGCCAAATGGCGTACCAGTCGCTTCGCTCTAGCGATTGATATCGGCATCGCTGTTGCTGCGGTTGCCTGCCTGGTTTACCTCATTCTGGGGGAAGATGCGCTCTACGAGCGGGGCGTGAAGTTTGTTACCTCTGATTGGGTGTTCTCGATTATCGCGATTCTGATCGCGCTAGAGCTTATCCGGCGTACCATGGGCTGGTTTATTCCCTGCCTGATCGTCGTGGCGCTGACCTATGTCATTTGGTGGGGAAGCTGGATTGACGGCATTTTTGCCTTCCCTGGCCTCTCTGCAGAAACCGTGCTTTACCGAGCATTCTATAGTTCGGACGGCATGTTTGGCCCCATTTCGCGGATCTCATGGAGCTACGTCTTCATGTTCATTCTGTTTGGGGCATTTTTGGTAAAATCTGGCGCCGGTGACTACATTATCGACCTTTCCCGTGCAGCCGCCGGCCGCGTTATCGGTGGCCCCGGTTTTGTCGCAGTTTTGGGCTCTGGCTTGATGGGCTCGGTTTCCGGCTCCAGCGTGGCAAACACGGTTTCTACCGGCGTTATCACCATTCCTATGATGAAAAAGGCAGGCTTTCCTGCCCGTTTTGCCGCTGGCGTCGAGGCCGCTGCTTCAACCGGGGGGCAATTGATGCCGCCGGTGATGGGAGCCGGAGCCTTTATCATGGCGTCATACACCCAGATCCCGTATGTAGAAATCATTGCTGTCTCCTTTGCCCCGGCGTTGATTTACTTCCTCTCTGTTGCATTTTTTGTGCGTATTGAAGCCAAACGCTCTGGCGTCCATCAGGTTGAAGCTGACACGCCATCGATGTTTTCCGTGTTTATTTCGGGGTGGCATTTCCTGATCCCGCTGGCAGTTCTGGTTGCCCTGTTGATCATGGATTTCACCCCGACTTACGCGGCGGGCATTTCGATCATTTCGGTCATCCTCGCTTCCTGGCTGTCCCCCAACCGGATGGGTTTTGCCGACATTCTCGATGCGTTGGCACAGGGTGCGCGCAATATGGCAACCACGGCGGTGCTCCTCACCGGTATTGGCCTTGTCGTAAACGTGATCAGTACCACAGGTATCGGGAATACCTTCTCCCTGATGGTGAATGACTGGGCGGGCGGCAGCCTGTTTATCATGTTGCTGCTGGTGGCAATTGCCTCTTTGATTCTGGGGATGGGATTGCCGGTTACCGCGTCATATATCGTGTTGGGTACCCTTTCCGCTCCAGCTATTTATGGCCTGATCGCAGAACAACAATTGCTGGATCTGCTTGCAAACGGCCAGCTGCCAGAGGAAGCCAAAACCATCTTTATGCTGGTTGCGCCAGACCAACTTGCTGCCCTCGGCGCCCCCATGTCGTTTGAATCAGCCATCGAGCTGCTCGGCAAAGTACCGGAAGATTTCAAAGCCACGCTACTGGAACAATCTCTGGGGCCTGCCACTGTCGGCCTGGCTCTGCTTTCTGCGCACCTCATCATCTTCTGGCTGTCGCAGGACAGTAACGTCACACCGCCGGTTTGTTTGACTGCCTTTGCAGCCGCAACCATTGCACGCACGCCGCCCATGGCGACAGGGTTCACCGCATGGAAAATCGCCAAAGGATTGTATCTGGTGCCGTTGTTGATGGCTTATACACCCTTGGTTGCCGGTGATTTTGAGCAAGTGGTGGTGATTACCGTGTTCGCTATTATCGGCGTGTGGGCGCTTATCGCTGGCTTGGAAGGTTATCTCGAAGGCCCTATCAATATCTTTCTGCGGGCAGTAGTTTTCGGATTGGGCGCACTGATGATGTGGCCGGGACTTGACCTCATTGTCCGGATCGCCGCCGCCGTCGCCTTTGGTCTTCTGGTCGTTTATAGCTCGCGAAATGGTGCGCAGCCCAGCCCTGCTTAACTGACACAACAGCACAAACTCAAAGCGCGCCTTCCGGCGCGCTTTATGGTTCACGTAGTTGTTATTTTTATCGCAAGGCTCAGTCTTTCAGGATAAAGCTGTCCATCAAGCCGACCATACGGCCGATCTCCGGTTTGGTAATGGTGTCATTCGCACCCAAATCCATGGCTTTGCGACGGTTGTCATCACTCATCAGTGACGAGAACATCACGATCGGAATGGTCTTGAATTCCTCAATTTCCCTTAGCCGTTTCACCAGGTGCATGCCATCCATTTTTGGCATTTCCACGTCACTGACAACACCGTCGACGAACTCGGAAATCGGTAAGTTTTCCTCGTTACACAATTTGACGAATTCCATCATATTGTCCAGGCCTTCCTGCCCGTCTTTCGCGGTGATCACGTTATAGCCCGCAGAGCGCAAGGTGTTCTCAATCAAGCGTCGGATAAAGGCGGAGTCATCAACCACCAGCACAGTCTTGGCTTCACGCTTTGCCACCATGGCATCGTCGATAACCACACGCTTGTCTTTGGTGACATCGTATTTTTCCATGCTGAGTTCAGGGTTGATATCAGCGATGATTTTTTCGAAGTCGAGGATCATGATGAGGTTGGATTCCTGACGCACCACCGCCACAACACAGTCCTGATCAGAAGCCTCAAGAAACTGGCTGGGAGATTCCACTTCTTCCCAGGAGATACGGTGGATACGGCTGACGCTGTCGACCAGGAACCCATTCGACATGCGGTTAAAGTCGGTGACGATAACCACTTTGCTGTCAATGCTGTCTTTGGTGGGAACACCGAGCCAACCAGCCAAATCCACCAGCGGGATCAGCTTTCCGCGTAACGAAAAAACGCCCAGCACATTGGGCTGTGCGTTGGGGTAATCCGTGGTCTCCGGTACCCGGATAACTTCACGTACTTTGGCGACGTTGATGCCGTAGTAACAGACTTTCTTGGTGCCGTCCGGCAACATTTTTTCCAGACGAAATTCAATTATCTCAAGTTCATTGGTTCCGCTTTCGGTCAGAATGGTTGTTTTTGGTTCTGTACTCATACCAAATCTCTAGGCTGATAGAGGCAAAAAGAAATATGTCCTCTATCAGCATAGTCTTAATCTACAGACAGATGCGTCATTTGGTAAATTTATTCCCCACCTCCAGTAGACTGGGTGCCGTTTCGCACCGCTTAATCAAACTTGAAAGCATCGTGCTGTTGCAACGCCGTCACAATCTCTGCAGTGCTCGCACCCATCGCCAAATCCAGTCCAGAAGCAGAAATATCCATATTTTCCAGAATGATGGTTTGAGATTTCCCTGCTTCAGAATGCATTGCCAGTGTCACTGTGCCATTACCTGCCACAGTCGCATCATCGAAGTACGGCAGAATGTCGCCCACATCCGGCGTGGTAGTAAAGTCCGGCAACAAATTACTGATATCCAGCTTATCCTGACCCAAGACAAGATCCGTTACCGTATCAGTGTTTGCCGGATCGCTCAGCGAAGCGGATTCCCATATAAAGAGATCGTCGCCCTCACCGCCTGTCAGTATGTCATTCCCCGCCCCGGCCAGTAAGGTGTCGTTACCGTCCATACCGAACAGGCTTTCCCCGGCAGAATCGGCGACAAGGTTGTCTTCTGCCGCTGAGCCCATGGTGTCGCCAAGATAGAGCTGTCCACCATTCACCAGCGCCGACAGGAGTTCAGCTTGGGATAAACCAGACGAAGCGCCGTTGATTAACGCATCGAGCGACACATCGTTAAACACAATGTGCTGCACCGCGTCACCGCTATCCAGAATGCTGAGTGTAGTGGTGCCGCCTGATTCCGACAGCGAGAGGATGCTGGTCAGGTCGCTGAAAGCAGTCAGGTGGGTTACATTGACTGCGGCGCTCAAATCCACCACATCGCTGGCGGGATTAAAGTCCCCGATGGTATCGGTATAAGCAGCCCCCACGGAGCCCAGATCGCCCGAAGACCAGACAAAGCGGTCGCCGCTGCTATTCCCAACACCCTCATCGCCACCCCAGAGCATGTCATCTCCAGCGCCGCCGGTAAGGATATCCGCCCCCAGTCCGCCGATTAGCAGATCATCACCGGCACCGCCATTTAGCGCTGCACTTTCTGCTCCTGACGCAACCACATTGGCCACCGCCAAATCAGAGGCTTCAACCGCCCCTGTTGCAGGGTCAACCACATCTATCTGCAAGGAAACAGGTACTGATTCTGCCGTTTCCCCGGTGCTGGTTTCGGAGATTGCCACCACTTCCACTTGCTGCGACAACACAGCAGAACCAGTGACATGCAGTTGGCTCAACTCGTCTGCGGTTAAGGTCAGCACGCCGTTTACCGGGCCGGCTCCCATTGCAGCACCGTCTGCGTCGGTAAAGGTTAACCCAGCGGGGATATTGCGAATTTCTACCGACAGGGTTTCAGAAGGATCCGTCAATGCCGCCGCCAGCCCCAGCAAGGGGATGAGCGCCGAAATGCTGCCTGCAGCCGCTGCTGTTTGTGCCGCATTCAACGTCAGGGTTGGGATATCCGGTTTAGGGGCAACATTCACTGTGATGGATGCAGTATCACGTAATGCACCGCCTGACCCCGTACTACCATTGTCATTGACGACAACCGTCACGGTGTCCTGACCGGAGAAGTTGGTATCCCCAAGATAGGTAACCCCACCAGACAAGACAGCGTTGATATCATCCAGCGCACCATTGAGGATCATGGTGCCCGAATCCTGGCCTGTGACCGTAACACCCGGTGGAAGCGGCGTAGTCGAAGGTAGACCGATAACACCATCAATAGCGCTCAGGCGCACCGTCACTGCATTGCCTGCCTGTTCGCTAGCGTCAACATCCTTGACCTGAATGGACTCTATCAACAGTGGCGTGTCTTCCTCGGCATTCACCGTGGCCGGTGCTGTCAGTTCCGGCGCATCATTAACCGGAGAGACAGTGACATCAATGGTCTGGTTTACCCAAAGTGAACTCTCTGCCTCCACACCGTTGTCCACGGCGCGGACAGAGATCTCAAGCTTGCCATCCCAATTGAGTGTATTGGCATCACCAGGCGTAAAAATCAGGCTAGAGAGCGTGCTTTGGTTGGCAATGATCACCCAACTGCCATCGCTCTGTTTTTCCGCTGAACTGCCCGGTGCAACACCGGTTGGCAGAGAAATAGATGCGCTGTCAGGCACGTTGGTCAGTACAACCTTGATGGTTTCAGGTTCATTTTCCGTGACAGACAGGCCGGTGCCATCATAGGTGGGCTTGTTATCCACCACGCTGATATCCAGTGGCAGGACAATGTTGTCATCCTCAGAGCCCGCCACCGAAGGCGTGATCTCAGCGTCTACGCCGTCGCCAACCGGATTAACGACCACATCAATACTTGTTTTGTAGGCTTCCGGTGCGTCAAGTGCCGATTCTCCTGCGAAGACAACCAGCTCGACGGTCATTTTTCCGCTGAAGTTTTCCGGTGGTACAAACGCGATGCTATCCAGATTGAGGCTTTGCGCTCCCGCTGGCACGCTTACCGTCCAGATCCCGCTTCCGCTGTTTTGCACCAACTGGCTGCCCGTAGATATCACCTGGAAGTCATCGGGCACTCCCACCAGCCGGATAGAGTAAATCTTCTCTGAACCGTCGGTATCGTTAAGCTGCGCCATCACGCCTGTGAGAGGAATAGCGCTGTCCTCGTTACCCGAGATTGGCGTGGTATTGCCACTGAAAGTCACCGGATCGTTTACTGGCTGCACCTCGAACGACACGCTTGAGTTGACGGTGTCAGTAACGATTGAATCCGGCTCGCCAGTGTCGTCATTCACCGCTTTGTCTTCAACCGTCGTAGCCATGGATACCGAGACATTTCCGCTGAAATCTTTCGCTGGTTTAAAGTGAATCGAAGAAAGCTCGCTGACGGAGACCGAAATGCTGCTCTGCGGGTTTTCCCCGTTGGCATCGACAAAGAACCCCATCGAAGTGTCAACACTCAAAACCACCGAGGTGACCGACTCAACGCCGGACGTAGGCGATGTATCGGGGTCAATCAGTTTTGCACTAAAGTCCAGCTCGATAATGCCATCTTCCAGCGCTTTTCCGGCCACAGGCACCCAGTCAGTCTGGTTGTCTGTCGGCCGTTCTTCGCTGTCTAAACCGTTGGTTTCAACCACGGAAACGGAGGTAGTAACACCATCCACCACAGGGGTAACCAACACAGACAAGGTGGTCGACACCTCTTTTACATGACCGCTGAGCAAGTCGGTTGTTACCAGTTTGATTGGCAAAGAGACATCACCGGCAAAGTGTTCCGGCAGGTGAAGTGACACACTGGAGAGATCGACGCTGCCATCAGACCCGACCGGCACTTTGGCGACGTATTCGCCGGTCGCAAAGTTAAAGTCCATGCCGGAAACCGTGCCGCCGATAGCCGCTAGGTCACCGCTTGAAATCACCAGTGTCAGCTCGTCATCACTGACATGAAGCGCTTCAACGCTGATCTGTCCGTCCAGTTGATCACCAAGGTTGATAGCTTTGTCTTCAACCCCTGTAATGTCCTGTGGCGTGACCGTGATATCCCCAGCCTGCTGGTTGTTATCAACGCTGCCCTGAAAATCCAGGGTGAGGATAAGTGGTGTCTGCTCGACTTGGGCACTGACATCCCCCTCGCCCGCATCGCCCTGATCCTGAACCCGCGCAGTCACTTTGATATAAACAGGTGTGGAAATCGGAACCGTCGTTGATATGGCGAGCGAACTGAGGGCACTTTCGGGAACCGTCCAACTGCCGTCGCCGTTATTGATACCGCCGGCAACGGTAAACTGGTCAAAGAACGCCTGATCAGCCAGGGTCAGCGGCGTACCTTGTGCGTCTTTCAGGAAGGTTACAACTACCTGCGTAATAATTTCCGCGCTGTTGCCGTCTGTGTTAACGCCTTCCGGTGTGATAAATGCCAGATGCTGATCGGCTGCAGCCAGCGAAATCGTACCTGTGCCGTTATCACTCACGGTCGTTGAAAGCGGGTCATCACTGCTGTTCACCAGTTCAATGCTACCGTCATCTTCCACTGCCGCCACGATACGCACATTCAGGGTGCCAGTAATTTCGGCTGTGTCGATGGCGGTTGAATCTGTGTCGGCTTGCTCGACTGTCAGTTTGACACTGAGATCAATATTTTCATCCTGATCGACATTTTCCGGCGCGCGCAACAGTAGCTGAGCGCCACCCAGCAAAGCCTGCACCTGAGCTGCACTCAATACGGCTTCTCCACCACTGAAGGCCAAAGGCGTTGATTCACCGGAAACGGTAAGGGTGTAACCGGCATCAATCGCGCTTTGCGCCATGCTGAAGGTGATGGCCGTGATCTCTTCGTTGTTATCCGTGTAACCCTGGTCGGCATCCGGTCGCCAATTCACCACCACATTCTGGTCTTCAACGCCCCGACTGCTAAGGCTGTAATCCGTCGCGTCAATTTTGGGTTCGATGTGGATAATCACGTCTTTGTTCACCGTCAGCGAATTGCCGTCATCTTCTGTGACAACAATAGTGACGGTGAGGTGAATATCGTCCGTGCTGCCTTCCGGTGGCACGACTTTGATATCTGAAAGGCCGTCCACCTTTGCCTGGTATTGCGGCTCGCCATTGGGCCCGATACCTGCATAAATCAGGTTGATGGCGTTCTCATTGGTATCCAACAGGGTGACGCCGGGCGGGATGTTTGTCACCAAGGTAGAAAGCGTTTCTGATTTGTCACCAGACAGGGCTGTCCCTGCTTCACCGGACGAGATATTGAATGAGAGCGACACTGAACTGTCTTCATCAATGGTGGTTTCAATACCGGTATCGACGCCGTTTTCTATAATCGGCTGCCATACATTTCCGAGGTCAGCGCTGATCACCGGCACATCGGCTACCCCTTTCAAGGCAACATTCAGTATTTTCGACGACGTTTCATAAACATGGGTGGCAGTTTCAGGTACACCGGAAGCATTGGTAATGGTCGCGGTATCTTTCACCACACCCTTCACTGTCAGGGCAAAATCAACATTGCTCTGTGGTGGCGGCAACAGTGAAAGCCCGCCGATATCTGTGTAGGCGATTTCATAAACGCCATTTTCCTGCGGCACTTCCGTACCATTCGCCAGCAAGAGCTTTGCGCCCGTCGGCAAATTGGTGATCCAGACATACAGCGCTTCAGAACCATCCAAGTCCGCCGTGTCCGTCAGGCTGATATGCGAAGAGAGCGGAATGAGCTCATCTTCCAATCCACTGGTCCGGGTCACCCGCAATGTCGTCGAATCTGCAATTGGATCGACTGCCACCGTCAATGTCCGGGTTACCGAATCGGCCGTTTGCTGTCCGTTCACATAGTTGGCGGTTTCCTTGCCCTGTGCTGTTGCTGTCAACACCACGTCGCCGGAGAAATTGGCATCCGGTTTGACCACCATCTGATTGATATCAGCCGCGGCAATCAGATATACCCCGCTTGCATCGGGCGTGAGTGTGTTGCCATCCAGAATCAGGCTAGCACTGCCACTGTCTATGGAGAGCAGATAATTCAACGCTTCAGAGCCATCGTTATCCTGCAAATCAGCACGTATGCTGAGGGTTGCGCCGTCACTGTCTTCATCGATGGAGTAGTAGGTGACCGTGTTGTCATCGTCCCACTGTGGTACGTCTGCAATGCCTTCCACGGTGATGGTGAAGCTTTGTTGGGGTAAAGCGCGCTCCGAGCCGTTGCTGTTGTCGACGTAGGCATTCACGGTAAACGTTGGAATACCATTGCTGGCGGAGTAATCCTGATCCGGCACAAAGGTCACGCCCTGCAACGTCCACAACACATTGTCCGCATCCGGCGTAAACAGGCTTCCCGACAGCGTTATCATCCCGTTGGAAATGGGCAGCTCGCTGCCATTGGCGTAAAACGTGCCGTGCGCATTGGCCGGCAAGGTGATGGTGACACGGTCTACGTGCTCGCCTTGATCATAATCGCCGATATCCACTGTCATATTGATGGCAATGCCATCCAGCGGGTTGGCCACTTCATCATCATCCGGATCGCTAAGACGCCCTTGGTCTTCAATACCTTCCGCGTTATTGACGATAAGTTGTGGCTCATCATCCACCACGATGATTTGGGTGGTGCCGACAACAATATCGCCGTCACCATCAAGAATTTCATAGCTGAATGTTTCAACGAACCGGTTGTTTGTCGCGCTGCTATGGTCAATGCTCGGGTCTGCGGTGAACCTGATATTCCCGCTGGTTTGGACAGTCAGGGTGCCGAGAACCTGTCCGCCAACACCCTGCGTGACGGTAAAGCTGTTGTTCAGACCCTGTGCCAGTTCATGCTGCTCACCATTAATGGTGACCGATTTGATTACCGCATCATCCGCGCCACGGTTACGTGCAGGCAAGACGGTCAGCCAGCCGGAGTTTTCTCCTTCTTCTGCCGTCACACTGCCACCGCCGACACCAACATTGTCTGTTTCCAGCGAGAACGGCACATCATCGAGCACGTTCACAACGATCGTCGCTTCCGCTACATCGCCGTCGCTGTCTGTCACCTCCACAGGGAAGTTAATCGCCAGGCTGTTTTTTTCATCGCCACGGGGATGGTCGAGCGCGCCTAACAAGACGAAAGCGTAACGCCCGTCCGGGTAAACCGTCAGGGTGAACACCTCACGGCTTTCAGCGACCCCTGTATAAACCTTGCTGGTTGCAGTATCACTGGTCAGTTCCAGAGAGACAGGCTCGCCGCGGGAGCTGAGCGGGATATTGTTGCCGCTGTTGTTCTGGCTGTTGTCACTGTTTTGCGCCGCAAAGCCGGAAACGTCAATGGCGATACTTTCAATCTCGTCGCTGCCGGAATCAATCTGAAGCTGTCCGCTGGCGCTGTCCTGATCTGTACCCACTCCGCCCGGCGTGGTGCCGGGGCGGTTAGTATTCGCGCCGCTGCCATTGGCGTTGATGTCACTCTCTTCAACATTCAGCTCGGGCGCTGCGGTAACAACCGGCGGCTGCCCATCAACAATTTCAATACTGAACAGGGCGACGGAATTGACGGTGTCACCGTCACTGTCTTCGGTCTGTAGCCGCACGGTGAAAACGAGTCTATCCCCCCTAAACGAGACAAACTCAGTGGATTGACTGTCTGGCAGGTGGTCGATGGGCTTGTAAAGAGTCAGTGTCGGTGTGATATCCAGATTAAAACCGTCACTTGCCTGCTGCGCACTGAAACTCAGTGTCATTGCAGTTTCGCCATTCACTGTGCCTGTCAGCGTCGCGGTAGAAGCGTCGTAGGAAAATGAAAGCGCCTCACCACCGCTGGTCAACACAGCGCCCAATCCGGTGATCAGCTCCTGCAATTGCAGTGAATCAATCCCGATTTCAGACGGAAGTAAGCGATCTGCCGAGGCTTTTGCCTCGCCGGTGGTAAATGCGGTTTCCGGATACCCCTTCTCACTGCCATCAGGCGTTAGATCCGGCTCCGTGAGCACAACTATGCCAGTGACACCGGCAGGGGAAATCGCGCCGTCGTCATCGCTCAGGGTGACAGTAAATTCGCCGGTTGTTTCATCGCCGTCGGTATCCAACACTTTCACGCCAATCGGCAAGGTAATCGCGGCATCGCCCTGATCGATGGCATAAAACTGGGTGACTGTGTATGAGCCTGACGGATTGCCATCGCCATCTAAATCAAGGGAAATAGTCAGCACTTTAGTGCCATTGGCGGGTGTGGAAGCTGATGACAACGAAGGATCATCAAACACCACGACAATTTCGTCTGTAAGTGCAGAAAACGGCTGTGGTTGAATGGACGTTTGATACCCGTTACTGGTGAGTGCGTTCAGTGCATCTTCCAGCCCCGGCACAGCAAATAGCGAGATGGATTTGACGGCATCAGAACCCTGCGTCAGCCCCAGACTGACACTTTGGGACTGACTAATCGTGTTAACGGCTGGGTCAACCAATTCAGCGTTAGTTGGGTCAACACTCGGCGGTGAGCCATCAAGTACCGTGACATTGAAATCGGCCAACGTGATATCGCCGTCTTTGTCTTCAACCCTGACCGACAGCGGGAAGACCACCTTCTCGCTGTCAGGCTGGTCTATAGCATGTGACAACGTCACACTATATGAGCCGTCTGTCGGGTCAAGCGTGATATACAGCACCCGCACCCAATTGCTGTTCGCATCAAAATACCCGAGGTCAATAGGTGAAGTTGTGCCATTCACATCAACACTGCCCGGCGCGAGATCCAGCGGGTGGCCATCACTGGTTAATCCGCGCAGTGAATCGGGAAACGATGCACTTAACGCCCAGGTTACGGAGTCAATTTCGTCACTGCCTACCTGCAAACCTAACGAACCTTCCGCTTCAGACGGTGCAGCATTGAAACCAGGATCGGTCAGTTCAACACTGGTGGCATCTGTGGTGGTGCCTCCTCCGTCTTTTACGGTGTACGCGACATTAATGGGGGCATCGAGAAGGTCATTGTCTGAATCGCGAATCTGCAGTTGGAGATCAATCTGTAGGCTGTCTTCCCCTCCACCGGTCCCTTTTATGAATTTGACCCAGCGGTTGTTGGCATACTCATCTGGGTCGTTTTCATCCAACGGCTGGGACAGCACAAAATCAGACGCCACACTCACGCCTGTTGCGCCGGTTCCTGCTTCCTGCGTGGCTGTCAGGGTGAAACGCATCACTTCACTGCCATCGCTCTTGCTGCCCACCAGCACAACCACATTCGGATCGGTGCCCGCTTCCACGGCAAATGTTAACGCCGCACCTGAAGACGTGAGTGCGTTCAGTTCATCCAACAAACCGGACTCACCGTTTTGCGCTTCCAGATTGGAGATATACAGGGTATCCGGCAACAAACGGTCAGCGCCGGCATCCAGCGTGACAGTGCCTTCCGCCGTCTGGGCGGGTGAACCGAGTTTGGCTTCTGTCAGGGTATAGTCACCGGCGATTTCCGCTGCATCCCCTGAAGCATTCCTGCCATCTTCAAGCGTGACGGTAAACGACCCCGTTTCGCTGTCACCGTCGCGATCCACCGCTTCAACGGTGACCGGGATGGCTTCTACATTCAACGCGCTATTTTCATCAATTGAGGCGTTTTGGGTGACTACGTAGCCATAACCACCGGTGTCATTTCCTGCCAGTTTGGTCGATGGTAATTCAACCAATGAAATGGCAAGCACCGTAAAATCCGGGTCGGAAGCCAACGTGACCTGAATCTCGTCATCCGTGACGGTGTAACTTGTTGCGTATCCATTACTGGTGATGCTGCTAAGCACGTCAACCAGCGCGGGCGTAGAGACAATCCTGACCACTTCGAGCGCGTCACTGTTCACATCCACATTCAGCGGGATCGGGTCGGACACATACTCCAGAGTATCTTCGTTATGGTTGGTGTTGTTGGGGTTCACCGACGGGTTGGCACCGTCGAGCAATGTGACATTAATATCGACAGGTGAATCCAGTTCATTGCCGCCGCTGTCCTGCCCCTGCACCGCAATGGCAATCGAAATACCGGCCGGCGAGACGGTGACCAATCCGGCGCTGTCGCCGCTTATCTGGTCGAGTGGCGCGCTCAGTGACACTGTCACAGTCAGGCTGACATCACGCCCACTTTGTGTGGCTTCAAGCGAGATGGAGACAACCTCTGCCCCATTCTGGCTACCGATGATGGCTTTGCCATCGTCAGAGAGCACATAGGTTAAAGGTTCGCCGCCACTGCGGGTATCTGTCGTCAGTTCTTCAATAAGTGTTGCGGCTACAGCGGGCTCAATCACAAAGGAATCAGCCTCTAGCGGCAAGGTTCCTGCTTCAACATCAATTTCTGCGGTGACGGTTTGCGGATAAGGGCTTTCACCGTTTAGCGGGTTCAAATCCCCTTCCGTAATGGAAAGCGAAATTGTTTCACCGCCACCGGGTGGGACAATCACGGAGTCATCTTCAACCGCCACTTCGGGTGCCAAAGGTTCATAGGCAGTTTCGAATCCCGCGCGGGCAAGCACGCTGGTATTGTCATACTGGATGATGGCATAACCGCCGATAGAAGAACTCAGCCCGTTGCCGCCTGCTGCGGGAGCTTCAAAATCAACCGTTGGGTCTTCACCGGCTAAAATCGCCTGTTGCAAGGCGGCGATATCCCCTTCCAAGAGCGCCAGAGGGTCGGAGCTCTCAATCAGCGAAACGTTTTCCTCCAGCCCGATAACTTCTATGCCAGCATCGTCCAGACGCACACAGGTTGCACAGGGCTCATTGACCAGAACCGGCACGCCATTTTTCATCACGACATACTTGGCACCGGGCCCGGCGACGATTATATCGTCCTGCTGTAAGGCGGTTTCGCCAGTGAGAGGCATTGCAACATCGTTGCGGACAATGTACACAACGCCTTCAGGGTTACTTGCCATTAAGGGGGAGTTTATCGCTTCTGAACCATCTGAAGCGGTTTCAATTCTGTAGCTCGCCATTCTATCTCCAACGCCAATCCCAATTTGACTGAATACTGCCTGGAAGAAGATTTCCAAAAGCGGAGAGTTGAACCTTAGCAAAGGCCAAGTAAATGGATTGACGAGAGTTTGAGACAAAAAACAATCATTTTGCCCCTTCTACCCTCCCGATTAGTCGAAAAACCTGTAAGTGGCTGTCTGAATTGTCTCATTTACGATAGGAACGCGATAAACCGCCGTTTGGGGGGTCAAAATTGCCCCAACATGCCCTAACTTTACGGGGCGAACGCAATATGTGACTGGAAGCATGTGGGTTTATACACACATGACTAGATACACATGCATTACTTGTGTTCAGGGAAAGCGAAATCGTTCGGAGATCACAGCACTCGTCAGGACGTAGCCTCCAGTTTTCCCAATTTAAATTTAAAAACGTGTCTCAATTCGGTTTGAGGGAGTATTCATGAAGAAAAATAAGATCACTGACGGAACAGGTCAAAGGACGCATACAGCGTTTCAACATACGTTGAAGCCCGCATTGAGTGCACTGACCTTGGTTTTTGCCGCTCTCGGCAGTTCGGCAGCGGTACAGGCCCAATCTCTCGAGCAAGCCGTCGCAACCACGCTGACACAAAATCCAACCATCCGCGAAGCCTATAACGAGTTTAAAAGTCGTGAAGAGGATATTGACGCTTCGCAGGGTGGGTATCTGCCCGCATTGGATGTGGATGCCGGTATTGGCTATTCAGATTACAACAGCGATGCCACCAAAGGGACGTTTCACCCGCGCGAAGTCGGTATTAGCCTCCGCCAGTTGATTTGGGATGGCGCCATTACCTATAACGACATCAAACGCACAAAATCCGAAGCAGAAGCACAGCGCTACCAGCTGCTGGCAGACGCACAGGATACCGCGCTGAGTGTGGCAGAAGTCTATATCGATGTACTGCGCGCCGAAGCGATCCTCGATTTGTCGCAGAAGAACCTCGTTACCCACGAACGTATTTACGCAGATATCAAAAAGCGTACTGACTCCGGGTTAAGCTCTACCGCTGATTTGTCGCAAGCTGACGGCCGTCTCGCGCAGGCGAACTCCAACCTGCTGTCTGCGCAGAGTAACCTGCAAGATGCCATGATCCAGTTTGAGCGCGTCGTCGGTGACACGCCTCGGGATCTTGTCCTGCCGGAAGTGGATGCCCTCTTCATCCCCGCGTCACTGATTGATGCCATCACCACCGCTAAAGAAAACAATCCGGTGATCAAAGTGGCAAACAACGATGTGGATGCCGCGCGCTACCAGTACGAGCAGACCAAAGGTGATTTCTACCCGACCTTTACTGTTGAAGCCTCACAACAATGGGGAGAAGAACTGGATGGTACGCCGGGTGACACCGATGAGTTCCAGGCCATGGTGCGCATGCGCTACAACCTGTTCAACGGTGGCACCGACGCCGCAGAGGCGCGCAGCGCTGCCTTTCAGGTCAACAAGGCCAAAAACATTCGCCAGAACGCACATCTGCTGCTGGATGAAAGTACCCGTCTGGCATGGACAGCCAAAGAGCTCGCAGAACGTCAAACTGTCTTCTTGCAGCAACATGTCGATGCTTCAGCCAAAACACTGCAAGCCTATGAGAAGCAGTACCTGATTGGCCGCCGCTCATTGCTGGATTTACTGAATACAGAAAACGAGCTGTTTGATGCCCGCCGTTCGTACATTGATTCTCACTACTCGGGTATCTTCGCCAAATACCGCGTCCTGAATGCCACTGGTCTGCTACTTTCAGAGTTAAGGGTAGACACGCCACAAGAATGGCAGGCGTCTATCTATAACAACCAAAGCAATGAAGGAGAAACACAATGATGAACGCTGTATGGCAGCCCTCTGCCAGGTTCAAATGGCTTCTCAAAGGCACGACCGCAATGGCAGCTGCACTGTTGCTCAGTGCCTGCTCGGTGAGTGTCTCTTCACCTCCGGTGGCAATGCAACAATCAGATCTTTACGACGCAGACAACGATGGGGTGATCAATGCCCGTGATGCCTGTGAAGGCACGCCACAGGGTGCTGTTATCAACAATGAAGGCTGTTCTGAAATTATCGATATTTCCGCGCGGGACGACCTGCACATTCTGTTCGCCAACAACTCCGCGGAAATCCCGCAAAGCTTCAATGAAGAAGTGACAGATCTGGCGCGCTTTCTGGCCTCGTTTCCGCAAATTCATGTGGAGTTAAACGGCTACGCCAGCAAAGTGGGGAACTCCGCCTATAACCTTGCCCTGTCAAAACGCCGCGCAGACTCCGTCAAGCGTGCCTTGATCCGCGCTGGCGTATCAGCTGATCGCATTAATATTGTCGGCTATGGCGACAGCGACCCGGTAGCAGCGGACTCACAAGATAAATCAGACATGCTCAGTCGCCGCGTGACAGCCAGTGTGGCGATTTCTGAATCTGAGCTTGTGAAGAAATGGACAATCTACACCTCCCGCCAGTAAAGCTATTGCGGATACAACGAAAAAAGGGCCAGCTGGCCCTTTTCCTTTTTGCGTTGACGTGTATGCGCTACATCACCCGTACCGGACTAGTGAAACACGATAGGGTCAACGGTTCCCTGATTGGTCGGCAGCGCCAGCAACAACCAGAAATCGAGATCTGTTTCTGTGCATTTGCCCGGCTCAACAAGGACAACTCCCTTACAACGCTTTCCGCCAGGCTGCTCAAGCAAGGCACCCGGACGGCGTAACGCTTCAGAAAGGCATTCTTCGCCGACAACAAAATGGAGTCCGGAATCATCAACAATGCTGAATAATCGGCCATGTTGGTAAAAATAGACTCGCTCGTTATCAACTTCTTCACGAATCCCCGAGACACCCATTAGCGCCTTACGCACGGACTCCGACAATTCAAGTCCTGTCACTTTCATTTTGTGTCACCGTCTATGTTATCTTTTCCACCAATATAGAGACGGATTCGGGTCTGTTAAGAAGCGTATGGGATATTCGGTCTAAAACCGTAAAAAAGGATGACAGACTTATGTATCTTCCGTCGATAAAGGACTCATTCATCGACTATTTTGCTTGAAAAAGTATCACCCGCGAGTATGACTATCATCCCAAAGTGACATTTCACGTTAGACAGACTCAAATCATTTAAGTGACAACCGCTTCAGGTTGATCCCACACACATTTCGTTTTTTTTGCTTGCCCCTGTTCATTAACTCTGCACTACGCTTTAACAGTGAGATAAATTTCTCAATAAGTTACCGCAAAAAATATCGCTACCCGTCATTCCTACCAAGGAGGTTGCTAAGCCAATAAGACATTTCCCCCTTCGCTTCGTATATACCGCTAGCTAGTCAAAAGGAGAGACTGTATGAAAGGGCTTTTTTGGTTTAGACATGATTTACGTATTGCAGACAACCCTGCGCTCGTCGCCCTCTCCCGGCGTTGCAACAAAGCCCTGATGGTATATGTGATTGACCCGGACTGGTTCCGTCCTACCAATCACCACTCCAAACATCTCGGCCGTTTCCGCGAAGAATTCCTTTACCAATCCCTGCGCGCCTTAGAGCGGGAACTGAAAAAGCGTAAGCAACGTTTAGTGGTTAAAGTGGGTAACCCACTGGTAGTGATCCCAGAGCTATGCAAAAAGCACCAGATTGATTTAGTCTCTGTGACCGATCACCCCGGCGTGTATGAACGCCAACAGGTGGCTTACCTGATGCGAACCCTGCCCTGTGAAGTCAGTGTCAGTGAAAGCTTTACCCTCTATCTGCAAAGCCAACTCAATTTTGATAAAACCACCCTTCCCCCCACCTTCAGCCAGTTCAGAAAGCATATTGAGAGGAAAAATATCCTGCCATGCATTCCCATCAGCGCGCCGGACAGCCTACCCGCGTTTATTGATGAACGGCGGGATCTATGGGGTGGACAGGAGTTTGTTTACGACCTCTCCCCCTACCATGGCGGGGAAGATGCCGGTTCAGTCCAGCTGAACCAGTTCTTTTGGAAAACCTATGGACTGAAAAACTACAAACAGACTCGCAACGGGTTCGACGGCTGGCAGTTCTCGTCCCGCCTCTCGGCGTGGCTGGCGAATGGCTCGCTCTCACCACGCATCGTGGCGGCAGAATTGGATAATGTGGAATACCGCCACGGACGCTCCGAATCCACGGAAGCCATGTTTGCCGAACTACTGTGGCGCGAATACTTCCAGTGGATGATGCATTGCCACGGCGCCAAAATGTTTGCCTTCGGCGGGATCAAAGACAAACGCCCCCTCACCACGTACTACAGCGAGCACTACAAAGCCTGGGAACAGGGCACCACCGAGTTTCCTATCGTTAACGCCTGCATGCGTCAGCTAAACCAAACCGGGTATATGTCTAACCGCGGCAGACAAATTGTGGCGAGCTGCTTAGTGAACGAATTGGGTGTCGACTGGCGATTTGGTGCAGCTTACTTCGAACAGCAACTGATCGATTTCGATGTCGCGGCCAACTACGGCAACTGGCAGTACCTGGCAGGTGTCGGCGCAGACCCGCGCGGCCAGCGTCACTTCAACCTGGAAAAACAGGCGAAAGAGTACGATCCCGATGGCACCTTCGTTGAACGCTGGGCGAACGCCAGCGCGTCAGAAAGTCTGCTGAAATACTAAATATAAAGGTTCCAACAAACCCGTTACCCCATTAAGCGGACTTGTTGGAACCTTGCTTTTTCTTTCCCGCTTTTCATCAATCTGTGGCACACAGCCCATGTTCATCATTAATCCAGATCATGTTCTCCGCTCACATTGAAACTGGCGACAGGGGTCGGTAAAAAAGAATGGATACCAACAATTACCCATCCTTATTAATGTCAGAGGCAAACATGTCAGTTCAGGAAATCGACTTCCCGGCCGGTACCAGCATCAATGGCAAAGAAATAAACCCCCACTTCAAAGACGCCTTCGAAGTGGTGGTCAGCAAACCCAACTTAGATGCGAAGTACGTCTATCACGCCATTTTTGGCTTTATTCCCACACCGGTTCGATGGGCTTTAAATTTAAGAAATTCAATAGTAAAGTGGTTTGGATTCTCCGCGGCCAACGTCGAAATGTCGCTGCCACTGGAAGAAATTGAAAGTGGAAAACAAGCAGGATTTTTGACCATTGAATTGGTAACCCAAAACGAAGTGGTTTGCGGTGCCTATGAGGCGAACATGGATATGTGGCTCTCTGTTTTTAGGCAATCCGACAACACTTTTTGCGTTTCAACACTGGTCAATTTGAAAACCCGGTCAGGGGTTATCTACATGGCGCTGATTAAACCTTTTCACAAGATTGTCGCCAAATACTGTATTCGACAGGCGATCAAAGCAGGACGGATTTAATTCACCGTCAAACAATAACGGCACTGAGGTAAGGCGCGATAATGCTAAATCTTGAAAACACCGGACTGATCGTTGTAGATATCCAAGGAAAACTGGCAAAGCGGGTAGCAGACAGTGAAGCGACGATTTCTCATTGCCAAAAGCTCATTAAAGGCGCTAAAGCCCTTGGTTTGCCAATCGTCTGGGTAGAACAAAACCCCGAAAAGCTGGGTGATACCGCCCCTGAAATCGCCGAACTGCTCGAAGACATCAAGCCTATCGCCAAATTTACCTTCAATGCTGGCGAAGAACCCGACTTCATGGAAGCTATCAACCAAACCGGCCGACAATCCTGGCTGGTCTGCGGCATCGAAGCCCATATCTGCGTTTACCAAACTACCGCACACCTTCATCAAAACGGCTTCGATCTTCATCTTGTTACCGACTGCATCGCCTCCCGAGCTGCTACTAACAAAGAACTCGCCATCGCCAAGATGATGCAAATGGGCATATCAGTCACAGGGCTGGAGATGTGCCTGTATGAATTGGTGAAAGATTGTCGAAAACCTGAGTTTAAAGATGTGTTGGGGTTGGTGAGATAATTTAGCGGGCTGATTAATTACTCACCGAAATGCTCCGCTTTTGATCCCTTCCCATTTTCAAGGGGAAGGACAAAAGCCCATACCCTCCGCGCCTTTTCATCCCAACTTTTCATTCCAATCAGCCCAATATCTCAATAATCCTGTCTGCAATCCTGCGCGACAAAATCATCCCGGTATGGGTTAGCGGGAAAACTTCGTGGCTGGCCATGCCGGTGATCTTGGTTTCAACAATCAACACGGTGCCATCGGAAGGTTCGCCATTGTTAACCAGTACCCTAGCTGGGCCGATGGCCATGTCTCCGGCGAGGCTGTAAAGCGTGACGTTATCCGGCCAGCTAGGCTCGTTTTCCGGGAGTAGGAACTTGCAGGAGTCCTGAAACATTAACTCCCCTAGCCCGATTTTGCGGAAAAACGCGGCGACTTCGGAGCCTTGGTGCGGCGTACCAAGGGTAATGACTGGCTCTACAAAGCGTGACATTTCGCTGCCTGCTTCCAGATATACACGGGTGATCACGCCACCCATGGAGTGCGCCACTATTGCGGTGGGCTGTGCGTCGATAAAGGCATCCATTTCCGCGAACAGGGTATCCAAATCCGGAAAGACGGTGTTGTATGACAGATTCAGCACGTCATGCCCGGCCTCTTGCAGTCGGTTTCTGAGTGGGATCAACGCAATCCCGTGCATGTACAAGCCGTGCAATAGAATGATTTTCATACGTAACCCAGCCTTCCTCTTGGTCTTTAAGCTTTATTCCCATCATAAACCAACATCAAGTTTTGAAATTGAGACGCCGCAGACAAGCTCTTGATAAGTATTTTTATCGAGGCGATTGCATTTGCTGTCGCCGCTATACCAAGGAGAAATGAATGCAATTCAAAGCACCTTTTGTCTTTGCGTATTTTTGTTCCCTGCTGGCCTTCTCTGCCGCCGCGACTGTTGAAGATTCACCTGAGCAACAGGCGCTTGATGCGCGCACTGAGCAGATCCAAAACACGCTCTCCGACATTCAGGACGAGACGGCGAAAAATTTAGATGTTGCCCAACAAAATGCAGATGCACTCGATGATGACGCTTCCACAGAAGCCCCCTACATCAAGGCTGATTATTCAGGAGAAAATCAATGAAAAACTATCGTTCAGTTGCTGTTGCCTCTTTTTGCTCCATGCTCGCATTTTCAGCTTATGCCTCCACTGAAGGCTCTATCAGCCAACAAGCGGAGCAGGTAACCACGCAAACCGTTGAACAGGCCAAAGATCTGGCGGCCGAAGTCAAAGCGGACGTAGAGGAGATGATTGTTGTCGCGGAAGAAAACCTCGAAGAGATGAATAAAAACGCCAAGGAAGCGATGGCGAGTGAGCAAGCGGATGTCACCAACCTGACTGAAGAACAGGCGAAGGATGCCCAAGAGCAGCTGGCTGAAGACAAAGCTGAAATGGAAGAAGAGGTCAAACAGGCCGTAAGCAACTAACCCGCATTCGGACAATAAAAAAGAGCGGCTTTTTAAGCCGCTCTTTCTGTTTGGTTCTTTCGTCCTGATTAGAAAATCAGGTGAGCAACGCCCGCGATAACTGGCAGCGTGACCAGAGTACGCAGCAGGAAGATCAGCGCCAGTTCCCACAGTTTCACTGGGATTTTAGAACCCAGCAGCAGAGCACCTACTTCAGACATGTAAATCAGCTGGGTAACAGACAAAGTTGCTACTACAAAACGGGTCATCTCGTTGTCGATGTTCGCCGCCAGTACCGCTGGGATGAACATGTCCGCAATGCCCACCAGCATGGTTTCAGATGCTGCTACCGCTTCAGGGACGTGCAGCAGTTCCAGCAGTGGAACGAATGGCATGCCCAGAATGGTGAAGATTGGTGTGTATTCAGCGACGATCAGCGCCGTTGTACCGATAGCCATTACCACTGGCAGTACGCCGAATACCATGTCTGCTGCGTTTTCCAGGCCTTCTTTCAGCACATCGCTCAGTGAACGGATGTGAGAAGCACGGTTCAGGGCAGATTTTACGCCGTAAGAGAACAGCGTCTCGCCTTCTGGCAGTGCTTCGCTTTCCAGTACTTTCTCTTCGCCGTTAACCAGGGTGTTTTTCTTCCAGCAAAGTGGCGGAAGACGCGGAACCACAACCGCCGCAACAAAGCCGGCCAGACATACGGTCAGGTAGAAAGGCACGAACATGTGCTCAAGGCCAACTTGCGCAATCACCACCAGACTGAAGCTGATAGAAACCACAGAGAAGGTTGTACCTACGATAGCCGCTTCACGTTCGGTGTAGTAGCCCTGCTCGTATTGCTTGCTCGACATCAGGATTGCCACTGAACCGTCACCCAGCCATGAGCTTGCACAGTCAACCGCGGAACGGCCTGGCAGACCAAACAGTGGACGCATAATGCGGGTCATAAAGGTACCGATCAGTTCCAGCAGGCCGAAGTTAGTCAGCAATGGCAGGAACAGGCCAGCAAATACGAATACAGAAAGCAGTGTCGGCAGCAGATCAGCCAGTACGAAGCCACCGGTTGCACCGCCGGTAACGTGCTCTGGACCAAAACCGAAGAATGCCATCAAGACAAAGGTTGCACCCAATAAACGCACTGTCAGCCAAACTGGAGAAGCTAAAAAGAGACCTGACAGGAATTTTGATTCAGTCACAAAGCGTGGCTTAGTCGCCAGTGCCATCACAGAACCCACCGCGCTGATCATAATGATGCTTGTCACCACCACAGTGGCACTGTCACCCAGCGCACCCAGCAGAGATTTCGCCAGCACAGCGATAGGAATAGTAAAACCGCCGTTGGTCACCACAGGGGTCATAAACAGCAATACACCCAGCAAAGATGGGATTAAGAACATCAACAGATTCCGTGTTGATGATGTCGTAGTGTTAAGTTGTTCGGTTTTCTGCATGGCAAGACTTCCTGAGCAATGCGATAACGCTGGGGTTAAAGACGAAATATATATTCACAATATGTGACTAATTGAGCGCAAGATTAAATCAAGCGTATTTTGATGTAAACAATAAATAGTCATTTATTTTGAATAATTTCGTCAAAGTCGATTAATTGACCACTTTGCAATCGATATCTGTTCGTTTTTAACTCATTAACGGTTAAATAATTGTAAAATATATTACGTCGACAATATAAAAAACGCCCCATTTATGGGGCGTTATTCACCGGACTTCTGTGATTCACATAAGTGAATAATTATCCAATCTTTCGGTCTATGCGTGCATATTCGGAGAGTATCCATGCACCGAAGCTGTCCATGAGGTCAACAACCGCACGTTTTTTCACCCGCTTTCTCTCGACGAGGTAAAAAAGTCGCTCTATTTCCAGTGACTTATCCGGATAGTGGGCAAGGAAGGCCTCAGAAGCCGACACCAGATCATGCGCCCATTTCTGCTCTTTGTACGCGACCAGACCGAAGCTGGCGTTTATTAGCTTTTCCGCGGCATCCTGCGCGGCATCCAACTGGGTTCCCCACTTGGTAGCCAGCGCGATTTTCTGGCGCAATTCGCGCATCCTCGGTGCCAGATCATCATTCATGGCTTTTGACACTTCCCAGCTCACTTCGAAGTGGCCGAAGCTGCGTGCCAGGTTGTCGCCACTAAGGCAGACCGCGCAATGTTTGATGAAAAAACCCCAGCGGAAAATGTTGGCGAGGTTGGTGGCATCTTTCAGCGGTACGACATCAATCTGTACCCTTTTTACCGCATCGCTGGACTGCTCAATACGGAATTTCACCGTATTGAGGGCTGAAAACTCCTGCACCGCGAGTGCCCGTGTGGTCACCAGCGTCAACGGCAAGTCTTCTACCTCTCCTGCTTTCCGGTGGGCAATCACGCCTGAGAGATAGACGCTGTGCAGCACATCGCCCAATACGCCCTTCAACTGGCGCAATGCGGTGGCGATAGGTTCAACAAATGTGGGTTGAAAAGGTTGTTCGTTGTCCAACTCTGGCAACAGGCCGCCCCTGGGCTTGTTCTGGTACAAAGAAAGTCCTTATGTTTAGGGAAGTCGTGCAATGTCATCATTTTAAAGGCACATCTCTGCTACAACCAGTTTTATGCACCATTGTTGCCGCTTGGGATTGGGAAAAGTCACTTGGCGTGGTCTAATACTGAAAATCTTATCATTCCGGTGAAACACTGATGGAAAACGCACTACTTTCAATCGACGAAACCCTAGAAACCGCATTCGATATCTTCTTCGAAATGGCGGAAGACAACTTGGAATATGATGATTTGCAAGCCTACCAGGCACGCTTTGATGAAGAAGGCGCAGCCGTGGCTGTTGATGCAGCGGAAGATTGGGAAGGTCACGTTGGTTTTGATGTAGACCGTGACAGCTTTGTGGAAGTCCAGATTGGCCTGACTCAGGGCGATGCGCTGGAAGACGTACTGGCACGTATGCTGATCAGCCGAATTCCTGACGAAAAGTTCTGCCACATTCTTTGGAAACGTGCAGCTTAAGCCATTGTTTCAATGATGAAAAGGCCAGCAATTTTGCTGGCCTTTTCTGTTTTTAGAAGTGATATTCTTTTGATGCGTCGTAGTCACGCGGAAGCTGGTGCGCAATCCCCTTATGACAGTCGATACAAGTCTGCCCGGCTTCTTCTGCCTTATCGTGAACATTGGCCGCCACAGATTTCTGCACACTGAAGTCCATGTATTCAAAGTTGTGGCAGTTACGGCATTCCTGTGAATCGTTAGCCTTCATACGATTCCATTCACGGGTTGCCATTTCCAGACGGTGATCTTCAAACTTCTGCGCAGTATCCACTTTGCCAAAGGCTTTGGCGTAAAGCTCTTTACTCGCCTGAATTTTACGGATCATCTTAGGCCCCCACTCCTTCGGCACGTGACAGTCCGGACAGGTTGCCCTTACGCCACTGCGGTTGGTGTAGTGAATGGTGCCCACATATTCCTGATACACGTTTTCACGCATTTCATGGCAACCGATACAGAACTCTTCGCGGTTGGTCATCTCCATGCCGGTGTTGAAACCGCCCCAGAAAATGATCCCCGCGATAAAGCCGATGGTCAGCACCGCACCTATTGCCAAACCACTTGGCGTTTTGAACCATGTCCAGAGCTTGGTGATGAATCCTGGTAATTTCATCATCGCCTCCTACTGACCAAACTTACCGGCCGGTGTGAAGTCATTTTCAATCAGTACTTCTGCCTGTGCTTGCGGCACATGGCATTGCAGGCAGAAATAACGACGCGGAGAAACCTCTGTCAGCACTTTGCCATCGCGATCCATAAAGTGTGTCGGGCTGACGCGGGGCGCACCGGTTTTGCGGTAAACGTCCACGTCATGACATTGCAGACACGCATTGTTTGACTGGTTTACCTGATAACCATCAACCGAATGCGGGATCATCGGCGGCTGGTTAACATAGTTCAGGCTGAATTTATCCTGATTCTTCGGTACATTTTTGATGGTTGGTGCATCATTGGTATCACCGATTTCGGTGCCACCACGCAGTGATTCCACTTCTACAATTGTTTCTTCTGTCACTGTTGCTGCAATGGCGGCAGCGCTGCCCAGCATTAGCGCGAGCAATAGAGAAACCGCTTTTCTACTCTTCATTTTCGGCTCCAATTCTTGTCCTGAATTCCAAAACCTGTTCGGCACATACATCGATACAACGACCACAGCTGATGCAGTCCTTGTCCAAAACCCTTCTGTCACCCGCCTTTAACGGCTGACGCAATACTTGTGGCTCGGGGCACACATTGAAACAGTCCATACATTTGGTGCAGGCTTCGCGCTTCACCGCTTTTATGCGGATTAGGCTTTTTGAACCAATCAGGCCGTAAGCCGCGCCCAGTGGGCATAAATGTCCACACCAGCCATGCTCAACCAACACCAAATCCATCACAAACACACAGACCACCAGCCAGATACCCGCGCCAAATCCGAAGATAAGGCCGCGCTGTAAGGTGTTTACCGGATCAAGCCATGTCCACACCAAGGTGCCGGAAAGTGCACTGCCAACCACAATTGCCGCAAGTAGCCAGTACCGCAGTGAATTGTTCCAGTTGAAGCTAACTTTCATGCCAAGTTTGCGTCGAAGCCAGGCAGCCAAATCGGTGACCATGTTCATCGGGCAGACCCAGCTGCAAAACGCGCGCGGGGCAATCAGTGCATATAAGCCAACCACCACCGCCAGACCAATCAGGGCTGAAGGCTGAAGCCAGTGACCGCTCGCCAGTGTTTGCGCAGCAATCAGTGGGTCAGTGAAAGGCACCACATCAAACAGCACACTGCCGGAGAGGTTGCCTTTAAACAGCCATACATCCCAAAACGGGCCCGACCAAAACGCCAGCAATACGGAAAGCTGAGTCAACCGGCGCAAAATGAGAAAGCGGTGTGCTTTCCACCAACCCAGTTGGGCAACCGCGGCTTTGCCTGCGTCTTTCGCCAGATGCTTCGCCATTACAATCCCTCCCCCGGTTTACGGGCAGGAAGTGTGAGATTGCGAGGAACCAAGGCTTCGCCGTTATTGGCTTCCTGTTCTTCCCAACCTAGACGGTAGTGCTTGCCAAGTTGCCCGCGGGCAAGTTCAGTTGGCACCACTTTAATGGCGGTTTCATCCAGCACACAGGCATGTTCACACAGCCCACAGCCGGTGCATTTATCCGCGTTGACCATCGGGATCAGCTTGGCATGTACGCCGGTGCGTCGGTTATGCATAGGTTCCAGCGTGATGGCTTCATCAATCATGGGGCAGACGCGGTAACAGACGTCACAGCGAAGCCCTTGCCAGTTGAGGCAGTTTTCATGATCGATAAGCACTGCTGTTCCCATTTTTGCCTGGGTAATGTCAGTCAATGCCGGATCCAGCGCACCGGATGGGCACGCTTTCACGCAGGGAATGTCCTCACACATCTCACAGGGCACGGCTCTCGCGTCAAAGTAAGGCGTTCCTGCCGCAACTGGAGACAGTAAGGTGGCCAGTTTCAATGTGTCATAAGGGCAGTCACGCACACACAAACCACAGCGGATACAAGCATTCAGAAACTCAGGCTCATCCAACGCGCCCGGTGGACGAATTGGCACCCCCGAATTGGCCTGGCTCTGTTTGGATTGCAAGCCCAACACGGTCACTGCAATGCCCGCACCAGCCGCCGTCCTTGCCGCATCCCGAAGGAAACGGCGTCGGCTGTTGCTGGTTGGCACATTGCGCTCCGGCGAGTTTGTCTGCTTGTTACTGCTATTCGTCATTTGCGGACTGCCTACCCGTTACGCCTTCATGACCTTGACCGCACACTTCTTGTAGTCGGTCTCTTTTGACAGCGGATCGGTTGCATCCAGGGTCAGCTTGTTCACCAGCTGACCGGCGTCAAAGAACGGCATGAAGACCAACCCTTGTGGTACGCGGTTGCGGCCACGGGTTTCAACGTGAGAGATCACCTCGCCACGGCGGGACATCACTTTCACGGCATCACCACGGCGCAGGCCACGCTTCTTCGCATCCAGTGGGTGCATAAACACCACAGCATCCGGAAATGCTTTGTACAGCTCAGGGACACGGCGGGTCATGGTGCCGGTGTGCCAGTGTTCAAGCACACGGCCGGTGGAGAGCCAAAGGTCAAAGTCTTCATCCGGGGATTCTGCTGCGGGCTCGTAAGGCAGAGCAAAAATCACCGCTTTCTTGTCCGGTTTACCGTAGAAGGCAAAACCTTCGCCCGCGTTAACGTATGGGTCGTGACCTTCTGCGTAACGCCAAAGGGTTTCTTTACCATCGACAACCGGCCAGCGAAGACCACGCGCCTGGTGGTACATTTCGAACGGTGCCAGATCGTGCGCTTTACCGCGGCCAAACGAGGCATACTCTTCGAACAGGCCTTTCTGGATGTAGAAGCCTGCTGCGCGTGCATCGTCATTCAGGCGATCTTCCGGCACTTCATCAAGGCTGTACTGGTTAACCTGACCGTTCGCATACAGAATGTCGAACAGGGTCTTGTCTGCCACTTCCGGTTGCTTGGCAACCAGTTCAGCCGGCCATACATCAGCGACCTTGATGCGCTTGGACAGTTCAACCAACTGCCACAGGTCAGATTTCGCTTCGCCCGGCGCTTTCACTTGCTGGTACCAGAACTGGGTACGGCGCTCAGCGTTTCCGTATGCACCCTCTTTTTCCACCCACATTGCAGTCGGCAGGATCAGGTCAGCAGCCATCGCAGTGACAGTTGGGTACGGGTCAGAGCAGATAACGAAGTTGCGTGGATCGCGGTAACCCGGCAGACGCTCTTCATTGATGTTCGGGCCAGCCTGCATGTTGTTGTTACACATTACCCAGTAGACGTTCAGTTTGCCGTCTTTGAGCATGCGGTCTTGCAGCACGGCGTGGTAACCCGGTTTTGGCGGAATGGTGCCTTCTGGGAGTTTCCAGATTTTCTCTGCCATTGCGCGGTGTTTAGGGTTGTTTACCACCATGTCTGCTGGCAGACGGTGCGCAAACGTACCCACTTCACGTGCAGTACCACAGGCTGATGGCTGACCCGTCAGGGAGAATGGGCCACAACCTGGCTTGGAGATTTTTCCGGTCAACAGGTGAATGTTGTAAACCAGGTTATTCGCCCACACACCACGGGTGTGTTGGTTGAAGCCCATGGTCCAGTAAGACACCACGTTCACGTTCGGATCGGCATACAGTTCCGCCAGTGCGATCAGCTGGTCTTCCGGTACGCCGGAAAGCTTGGACACAGACTCAACATCATAATCCGCAACGAACGTGGCAAAGCTGTCGAAATCAATCGGATCGGAATTGCCGCTACCGGCATTTTTCGCTGCTTTTTCCAGAGGATGCGTAGGACGCAGGCCGTAACCGATATCGGTCACCCCTTTGCGGAAGTTCACATGCTTGGCAATAAAGTCTTTGTTTACTTTATTGTTTTGGATGATGTAGTTGGCGATGAAGTTCAGGATCGCCAGGTCGGTTTGCGGCGTGAAGATAATGCCGTTGTCAGCCAGTTCGAAACTGCGGTGTTCAAAGGTTGATAGAACGGCAACTTTAACATGCGGTGCAGACAAGCGACGGTCAGCAAGGCGCGACCACAGGATTGGGTGCATCTCAGCCATGTTCGAGCCCCACAGCACGAACGCGTCGGCTTTCTCGAGGTCATCGTAACAACCCATTGGCTCATCCATACCGAATGTACGCATGAAACCCACAACCGCAGACGCCATACAGTGGCGCGCGTTCGGGTCGATGTTGTTGGTCAACAGGCCTGCCTTCATCAGTTTGGCAGCCGCGTAACCTTCCCACACTGTCCACTGGCCAGAGCCAAACATACCCACCGTAGTCGGCCCGTTGGTTTGAATAGCGGTAGTGAATTTCTCTGCCATCAGATCCAGCGCTTCATCCCAGCTTACCGGGGTGAACTCACCGTTCTTGTCGTAAACACCGTTGGTTTTACGCAGCAGAGGCTGAGTCAGGCGGTCTTTACCGTACATGATTTTCGGCAGGAAATAGCCTTTGATACAGTTCAGGCCGCGGTTTACCGGCGCATCAGGGTCACCCTGAGATGCCACCACACGGCCATTTTGCGTACCAACAAGGATGCCACAACCCGTACCACAGAAGCGGCATGGTGCTTTATCCCATTTTACTTTCTCATCACTGCCTGCAGCGTGGGCGATTGACGCTGGCAAAGTAATGCCTGCGGCACTCGCGGCGGCTGCAGCTGCATTCGCTTTGAGAAATTTACGACGTGTCAGGTTCATTGCCCCTCTCCTTCCATATGATGCTCAGGCTCTTCGTTCTCGACCTGATGAAATACCAGCGTTGCAGCCAAAACCCCCGGCAACGCTTTAATTTGTTCGAAAATGTCTAACAGTCCGCCACGGCTGGAGCCTTCAATAACGACCACCAGCTTTCCTGCCTCGCTGGATGCTGGCACTTCAGCGCCCGGCATCAGTTCAATGGCCGCGCGGACAATATTGGTTTGGTCAGCCGCCGTGTGAACGACAAGGCTGCTGACGTGATATTCATTCATGGCCAATTCTCTCTATGGCAATTGCATTGACCGGACATGGCGACACACATGCGCCGCACCCGGTACAGTCAGAAACAGTGATAACAGGCTGTGCGACCTTGCCCAGTTGCAGTTGGAACTTGATCGCTCCCATTTCGCAGGCATCGCTGCAGCTGCGGCATTCGACGCCTTTTTTCGCCAAACACGCATCACCAATGGCAACGTGTTGCTGCCAGGGCGTTGAGGTTTCAGGCTGAAACAAACCTTCTGGGCAGCTTTCAGCACAGGCATAGCAAAACGTGCATTCACCTTTGGTGAAATCAACCGTTGGGAAACCACCATCGCCGACAGCGATGATCTTTTCTTCGCACGCTCGGACGCAGTCACCACAGCGGGTACAACCCGAGGTGAATTGCTGCCAGCCCGCAATCCAGGGCATAGGTTGCACCCTTTCTTTGGCGGCGCTTCGAAGAAAAAAACGGCGGCGTGTATCAACCATTGCAAACCCAACATCTCTTTGCCTTTTGCGGTGTTAACGCAGTGGGCATTTACAAGTTCATAGGATCACATTAGGAAGAAGCGTTGGGGGTAGATATACCTCGAAGGGGGTAATTGGGGGGTGTTATTGCGCCAGATCAATTTCCATCACCGCTTTGGGTCACATTATGGGTTTATACTCATTCGACTTTGATCGCCAAGCCATTGCGGCAAAAGGCCAAATATGCATCAATGCTCCCCGCTCAGCGCAGAAGGAAACGGAATCACTTAAGCATGACAGCGCCTACCCATAACATCACCGTCAGACACTCCGTTATCACCATCGTTGCGCGGTCGTTGATCGGTATTCTTTCGCTCGCCGTGATCATTACCGGCTTTGCCTTGTTTACCCTTGCATCCAGTTTGAATGATGCCGCGGCTATCAACACGGCAGGCTCTTTGCGGATGCAAAGTTACCGCATTGCTTACGACATTGTTCTGGACTCGCCCCGTTACCAAAACCACATCGTCAGCTTTGAACAATCGCTCACATCTCCGGAGTTGCAAATCCTCGATAACTTTGCCGTCCCCCGTGAAATCCGAGAACGCTATCACAGCCTGCTTGAGCGCTGGGTGGTACTGCGCCCTGAACTGGAAAGCGAAGATCGCGGATTTTATGTCGAACAAGTCGCCCTGTTCGTGAATGATATCGACCGTTTTGTGTATGCGCTTCAAGAGTTTTCTGAAAACAAACTGCAGGTGCTGGCCTTGGTGGGAAGCCTGAGCCTTGGCCTTATCCTCGCGCTGGTGCTGTTTTTACTTCACTATACTCAGCGCCGGATCGTGAATCCGCTCAACTTGCTGGTCACTGCCAGCCAGCGGATCCAGAACCGGGATTTTCATATCGAACTGCCACCCAGCCGCAGCAATGAACTGGGTGTACTCTCCAACAGCTTCGCCATCATGGCGAGTGAACTGGAAGAGCTCTATTCCAACCTTGAACAGAAAATTGAATCTGAAACGCAGAAGCTGACCAAGGCAAACCGTTCGCTCAATTTGCTCTATGACTGCTCAACACTGCTGTCATCCACCTTCCTGACCCGTGAGCGCTTTGAAAAGATCCTCGACATTACCCTGAATATGGATGGTGTGGATGCCCTGTCTTTATCCGCCCATAACCCCAACCAGTCAGACTGGGAAATCACCGCAGGCGAGCCTACCAAAGCGCCATGGCATACCCTGCCGCTTATGCTGGACGGCGAATCGCTCGGCACATTGAAATGGCAAGGCGACGAAGATACTACTGACAGTGTGTTACTGACTAACCTCGCGGCTATCCTCGCCCGTGGTGTGTATTACAACCATGCGCAGAAACAGGCGATGCACCTTGCTGTAATGGAAGAACGCGCGACGCTTGCCCGTGAATTGCATGATTCCATTGCTCAGTCGCTTTCATACCTGAAAATCCAGACCAGCCTCTTGAAGCGCCATCTGAAGCAGCTCGATGCGCCGGATGCCAATGAGATCGCCGAAGAGATCAGTGACCAGCTACGCATCGCATACGACCAGTTGCGCGAGCTGTTGAATGCCTTCCGATTGTCGCTCACCCATGCCGATTTTGGCCTCGCGCTTCAGGAAATGCTCGACGCCCTGCAAAGCCAAACAGAGGCAGAAATCCGCATGGTGTCATCGCTAGATACCCTGTCTATCGATGCGCAGCGCCAGATGCATATCCTGCAAATCATCCGGGAAGCGTGTGCCAATGCCATCAAGCATGCCCATGCAAACCAGATCACCGTGAGTTGTATTCAGCACAACCACCAGGCCAGCATTGCGATTGTTGACGACGGTGTCGGTTTCTCCCTGCAAGAGGAAAAGCCAGACCACTACGGCCTCAACATTATGCAGGAGCGATCTGCTATGCTCGGAGGCGAGCTGAAGATCATTACCGCCCCTTCCGAGGGGTGTCAGGTCAGGCTGACCTTTGACCTCAACTGAATTTGGAGCAAACCCCTGTATGACCACCTGGACTGTATTGCTGGTCGATGACCATCCGCTGATGCGTAAAGGATTGTCACAACTGCTAAAGTTTGAACCTGAATTTGCTGCGGTAAATGAAGCCAGCAGTGGCGCGGATGCCATTGCTGAAGTGGCACGTCATGAACCGGATTTGATCATCCTAGATTTGAATATGAAGGGATTGTCGGGACTGGACACCCTGCGCGCTCTGAGAAATGAAGGCTGCACCTCTGTGATTGTGATCCTGACGGTATCTGACAGCCCGAACGATATCCACGCTATTGTACAGGCCGGTGCTGACGGTTACCTGCTGAAAGACAGTGAGCCCGAAGAATTGGTCGAACAGCTAAAACTGGCCATGACAGGCCAGAAAGCTTACAGCGAGCAGGTTCGCGCCTATCTGGAGCAAAGCCGCGATCAGGCGTCACCCTTGAGTGTGCTTACCGAACGTGAACGTCAGATCCTGCAGCAAGTCGCCAAAGGGCTGCGCAACCGCCAGATTGCTGAATCTCTCTATATTTCAGAAGCAACGGTAAAGGTACACCTAAAAAACCTGCTGAAAAAACTCGGGGTCGAATCCCGTGTTGCCGCTACCGTGCTCTACCTTGAGCATGAGCCAAACGGCTAAATTGCCGCCGTAAAAAGCAGAGAAAGCAGAGAAAGCAGAAAGAGCAGAAAGAGCAGAAAAAGATATAGAAGAAAAAGGCGGCTTGCATCAGCAAGCCGCCTTTTTGTATCACCGCAAATAATTAGATGATGTCCGTCCCGTTCAGGGTAACAGACTCTGCATCTGTCCAGATGGTGATGGTCCAGTCAGCGTTGGTATCATGCTGGAAGACATAAGCATTCAATTCACCAACCTGTGCATTGCTCAGGCCGAGAATGCTGATCATTTCCGCAGACAGTGGCGCATTTACCGTGCCACCTGCATCAAAACTCCAAGGTGAACCTTCCAGATTGAAGCTGTCATCACCGGCGCCAAGGTGGGCGACAAAGCCATGCCAATCTGGCGCTGCACCGTTGAAGTCTTCGCCGAAAGGCTCGTCACCCTGACGGAACACTTCGTTCGGGTTGATGTAGACATCCTGATCGCCTTCATCGCCCAGCACTGCTTCGATATTCGACATGACATTACCGGTTACGCTGGAATCAGACTGGTAACGATCACCAGTGAAATCGACGGTCGCATCGCCTTCAACAATCGTCTGGTCAAAGCCGTTATCGGCGTTGTACATGAACTTGTTGCGAGTCTGGCCGTTGACGGTTTCTGTCAGGCCAACGAAGTCGTTCTCATCGAAGATAAAGACATCCTGACCCGCACTGCCGCGGTATTCATCGACGCCAGTGCCACCGTCAATACGCACGTCACTGCCGGTACCACCGTCCAGATAGTCATCGCCAGCACCGCCTAGGAGGGTATCTTTGCCGGTACCGCCATACAGTTTGTCGTTGCCGTCGCCACCTTCAATGATGTCATCACCTTTCTGGCCGTAAAGGATATCGTCCCCTTCATCGCCGTAGATGTGGTCATCATCATCGCCACCGTACACGGTGTCATTACCTTCGTTACCGTGGATAATGTCTTTGTCGCTGACAATGATCTCTTCGGTGGTGTTAGTGAAATCGTCGTAGTTCAGCGAAGACAGGTTCTGGTAAGAATTCGCCACCAGTGACAATTGGGTACCCGCTGTGATTTCGGGCCCTTCCAGTTGGATCAGCAGTTT
This sequence comes from Enterovibrio paralichthyis, assembly GCF_019209835.1. Lineage (NCBI taxonomy): Bacteria > Pseudomonadati > Pseudomonadota > Gammaproteobacteria > Vibrionales > Vibrionaceae > Enterovibrio > Enterovibrio paralichthyis. The sequence continues at coordinate 100,669 of NZ_JAHUTS010000014.1, forward strand.
GCCGTTTTCACCCACGTTGTTGTAGTGGTTCCCCGTACCGTCCATATCCAGGTCGAGGATGGCGAACTTGTAGTAGTTACCCTGCGCATCACAGTAGATCAGCGTGTAATCCACATTCACCGGATAGGTCTGGCCGTTGTAGGTGACGGTTTGCGACGAATCATCCGAGTATTCATTGCAGATATCATCGCCGTTGAGCAGGCCATCGTCATCCTGGAATGTCACTTCGGTGCTGTTGCCGTCAAATGCCAGTGATGGTGGGAAACAGGAGGTATGGAATTCGCCGCCTTGTGGTGTGGTGAAATCATCACCCAGCACAAACACAGTAGTGGTGGGCTCACCTTCCACTTTCTGGCGGGTAATCTGACCACCCCAGATCACATCATCACCCTCGCCGCCCAGCAGCGTATCATCGCCCCACTGGCCGTAAATGGTGTCGTTACCCTTACCGCCGTCGATGTAGTCTTCATCGTTGGTGAACTCGACCACATCTTCAGAAATGGTGCTGTAGTCGATCTGGCTGAGATTCTGGAACGAGTTGGAAACCAGTGAAAGCTGGGTATCTGGCGTAATTTCTGGGCCTTCAAGTTGGATCAACAGATTGCCGTTTTCAGTCAGGTTATTGTAGTAGTGGCCGTTGCCATCCAGATCAACATCAATGATGGCAAACTTGTAGTAATTGCCCTGAGAATCGCAATACGTGAGGGTGTAATCCACGTTGGCGGAATAGGTTTGACCATTGATGGTGACAGTCTGGTTGGCATCGTCTGAGTATTCATTACAGATATCATCGCCATTCAGTGCGCCATCATCGTCATTAAACGTCACTTCCACGCAGCTGCCATCAAACGCCAGTTTGGGCGGGAAACAGGAGGTATGGAACTCACCGCCGTATGGCGTGGTAAAGCTGTCGTTCAACAGGAAAGCTTTAACGGTCGGATTGGCACCATAGTTAGGTGAAGCCGTGTTACCGTAGATGATGTCATCACCGTCATCGCCGTACAGTTCATCGCGGCCATTGTCGCCTTCAATGTAGTCGTTACCGCCGTTACCATGCACTACATCATCACCGTTACCGGCGGTGATGTCATCATCACCGCCGATGGAAGGATCTGTGGTGCCCTGCTCGGTGAATGAAGAGTAATCCAAGCTACTGATGTTTTGGAATGAGTCAGCAACCAAGGAAAGCTGGGTAGAAGCGGCAATTTCCGGGCCACCAATCTGGATCAGGATCTTGCCGTTTTCGCCAAGGTTGTTGTAGTGGTTGCCGTTGTAGTCGGCATCAATATCCACCACAGCGAATGTGTAAACATTCCCGCTGGTGTCTGTGTACTGGAGCTGATAATCAACATTGGCATCATAGGTTTGGCCACCCAGCTCTACGGTTTGTGTCGCATCATCAGAGTATTCATTGCAGATATCATCGCCGTTGAACTGGCCATCATCATCATTGAACGTAACGTCTGTGGTAGAGCCAGCAAAGTTTAGGGTAGGAGGAAAACAGAAGGTGTGGAAATCGCCGCTGCTGGCCGTAAAGTCAACGCCCATGACGAACACCGCGCCCAGGTAATTGTTGCCCGACGAGCCATCGACGTCCCCATAAATCACGTCGTCGCCATCACGCCCTTCAATATAATCATCATCCAGCGTGCCGTTCAGCGTTTCGCCGCCTGACGTACCGTATAAGTTAGACATTCAATGATCCTCTTATTGCTAACCGAAGAAGAGGCAGACCGGCTATCTCCTACTGTGAAACTGGAGACCCTGGACTTTCCGTCCCAACCTTGCGGTTGGTTTGGCTTTCGCTCAAAAAAATTTAGTCACTGTCAAAGCTCGCCTCATTGCCCAGACCAAGTCAAAGAGCCGCTGAAACGAGTACTTTTGAGCAATCAGGTTGGCTGAACAGATCCGCCGCAGCAAGCGTTCAGAAAGCAAATAATGGGAATATAAGACGCTAGATGAGCATGAATCAGGGCGTGTATGAATTAAGAGTTAAGACATAACACTAAGGACGGGGAGAGAGAATCGTACTTTTGCGTGAATAAGGTGTTAAAAACTGCCACACAAGTGACAATTTACTGGGCATGGTCTAGACACGCCAAAACCGCTCGGATCTCCAAGCGGTTTAGCGTTATTGATTGTCTACAGTTTAGGCTGCAGTGACCGGTTTCTCTGTCAGGTTTGCGTCAGAGTTCTGTTTGCTGACGCCTTCCGCACCATGCATCCAGTCGACGAGTTTGCTTGAGCAAAGCACCAGCAACAGACCAGCAATACCCGCAGTGACAGCGATACCACCGAAGATAGCCAGAGGACCTGCATCACCCACATGGCTACCGACCAGACCGGCAACATAGTTAGCAACTGCGTTGGCACAGAACCAGGTACCCATCATGACTGACATAAGACGAAGCGGAGCCAGTTTGGTGATCAGCGAAAGACCGATCGGTGATAAACACAGTTCACCCAAAGTATGGAAGAAGTATGCGCCAACCAGCCACCACATGGATGCCTTCACGGACATATCGCCGCCCTGCTGCATCGCTGCACCGACCATGCACACGAAGCCCAGTGCCAGGAAGCCCATCGCCATCGCGAATTTGATTGGTGAGCTTGGCTCGCTCGAGCCCATACGGCGCCAAAGTACAGCCAGCAGTGGTGCAAAGATAATGATGAATGCAGGGTTCAGTGACTGGAACCATGCCGCAGGCACTTCAAAACTGCCGATCATGCGGTTGGTGTATTCCTGTGAGTAGATGTTCATCAGGCCGCCTGCCTGCTCGAACCCTGCCCAGAAGATGATCACAAACATGCTCATCACCACGATCACTTTCAGGCGATCGCGTTCTACTTTTGTCAGTGGCTGTTTCTTGTTGCTGCCAGATTCGTCCATTGCTGCTTTTGCAGCCGGCGCAACACCGATCTTACCCAGGTAGCGGTTGGCGAAAACCAACTGGATAACCAGTGACAACAGCATACCGATACCGGCACACAGGAAACCTGCTTTCCAGCCGTAATGGGTAGATGCCGTACCGGCAATGATACCTGCCAGCAGAGAACCCAGGTTGATACCCATATAGAAGATGGTGAACGCGCCGTCACGACGGTTATCCCCTTCCCCATACAGCTGACCAACCATGGTAGAAATATTTGGCTTAAAGAGGCCGTTACCCACGATCAGAAAGGCGAGACCAACGTAGAAGGCTTGCAGTTCATAAGGGTTAATGAAACTGTTTGGCAGCGCCAGCGTAAATTGGCCAATAGCCATCAATGCACCACCAATGATGATGGAACGACGCTGTCCAAGGAAATTATCTGCCAGCCAACCACCGAGTACAGGTGTAAGGTAAACCAGACCTGTGTAGATACCGTAGAGGTTCAGCGCATCCTGGGTCGTCCAGCCCAGACCGCCGTTGATGGTCTTATCAGTGAGGTAAAGCACCAGAATGGCGCGCATTGCGTAGAAGGAGAATCGTTCCCAAAGCTCTGTGCCACACAGCAGAAACAATCCACGAGGATGACCCAGCCATTCCGACTGTTTGTTTGCATTCATTTCGTTTGTACCGCCTATCTGAAGGTTCTATGCGGGACTTGCTGGTCCTCCATTCCCATTCAGACGCCGCTACAGGCGGTACAGACTGCACCAATTTGATCGATGTCGCAAATATTTATTTATCTATTTTTGCATTTACACAGATGCATTGATCTGTATCAGGTGCATGCAGAATGAAAAACGCAGTGATATATATTGATATCACTGCGTTAAAATAGATGGTTATTCCGGACCATTACACAATAACCGGAACATCAGGTGCGATATTTTTCCTACGGCACAACATCAGGCCAACACCAGAAACGATCGCCATCGCCAACAGGATCGCACCCAGTGAGAACTGGTTGTTTACGTTCATCTGCGCCGCCAACAGGGTAAACAGACCTGCCGACATATTTTGAACACCGCCCATTACCGCACCCGCTGTGCCCGCATGGCGTGGGAATGGTGAAATTGCGCCGGTAGTTGCGGCCGGGAACAGGATGCCTGCACCAGTAAAGTAGACAAAAGCACCGCCAATCAGGGTTTCGACTGTGACATTGACAAAGTAACCCGGCACGAACACCGTCAGTGCACCCGCCAGCAAAACCACTGAACCAATCATCAGAGATTTTGACGCTGAGAGTTTCTGCTCAATCACACTCGACAGCCATGAACCCAGCATAAAACCCGGCAGCGGCAAAACAAACAGCAGGCTCACCGTGGTTGCACTCAAGCCCAGCGTACTGCCCAAAAGCACACCCGCTGCGGCTTCAAACACCGAAATACCTGAGAAAATGGCAATCAGGCTGATCAAATAGCCCTGGAACTGGCGGTTGCTCATCACGTGGTGATAGCTTTTCAACACGGAATCACGACGGCGGTTTTCTGGTGGCAGAGTCTCCTGAAAGTAGAGAGTCATGATCAGGTACACCACGGCTGCCAGCACCAACAAGAATACGTAGCTCGCCTTCCAGCCAAAGTGGGTGCTCAACACACCGCCCAATACCGGCGCGACCAGCGGCGAGAAAATCAGGCCAATACTGACAAGGCTGTTCGCACGGTGCAGTCGGCTGCCGTCAAAGCAGTCACGGGTCAGGGTTCGAGCCATTGCCCCACCACAACCAATACCCGCGCCCTGAATAACGCTGCCCAACAGGAAAACACTGAATGATGGTGCCATCAGGGTAACCACAGTACCCGCCAGATAAATCACCAAACCAACAAGAATGATCGGCTTGCGGCCAAAACGGTCAGAAAGCGGGCCATAGATAAACTGGGACAGACCATAAGGAATGAGGTAACACGCCATCACCGCCTGAAGCAGTGCTGGTGAAACGAGAAAACCTTCCGCCATCATCGCCATTGATGGCACATACATGGTTTGCGTCATCTGGCCGACAGCAGCCAGGATGATGATCATAAGTAAAACTTTGGACAGGGATGTAGCCGAAGACATCACCGTTCTCCCATAACAAGCGAAATAATCAAACAGAATTTATGCGAGACAGCATGGACAGAAAGAGGGAAAAACCGGGGTGAAAAGCAGATTCCTACGCTATCTCTTTATTTGCGCAGAGTTTAGTGGCGTGATCCGAATCAAACAACATAAAAAACGTGTTTCATACACGATAAGAAATCATAGAAAGGATTAGATTTTCTAATGGCAGAAAGGGAAGTTTACACTTTGTGGACGAAAAAAAAGCAGCGACTGAGCGCTGCTTTATTGCTGTCGACCTTAGATCAGTCAATGGAAAGTTTATGCTTTCCGTGGGAAACCTTGGCCTTCAGATACAGTGTGTTGCCATCTTTCAGGTGCGCCTGCGTGCCGATAACCGCTTCCAGCTGAATACCGTGATCCTGAATTTCTTTAATTTTCTTAGGATTGTTGGTGATCAAGCGAATGGTAGTCACATCCAATGCTTTCAGCATGTCTGCCGCATCTTCAAAGCTGCGCAGGTCATCCGGGAAACCCAGATGATTGTTGGCTTCGTAGGTATTCATGCCCTGGCTTTGCAGCTCGTAGGCATCCAGTTTGTTGTAAAGACCAATACCACGCCCTTCCTGACGCAGGTAAAGAAGGATACCGCCCTGCTCGCCCATTTTCTGGATGGTTTCTTCCAGCTGCTCGCCACAGTCACAACGTGATGAATGGAAAACATCCCCGGTCAGGCACTCAGAGTGCATGCGCACCAATGGCGCAGAATCATTTTGGTCGGCACATTTAAAGATAATGGCGACGTGTTCCTGCTCCGATGTCAAACCGTCAAAAGAGAGGATCTCCGCAGGGATCTTACTTCCCACACCCACTTTGAACGGAACTCTTGCTCTAATTTTTGCCATCGACTGAAATTCTCTTTTCACTCGGCGCGAACCGATTCTTGTACTGCCTTGTATGCCCACTGCGTCACCCAAGGGTTGGGCTGCGTGGACATCAATTGAAAACCGCTATTGTTATATTGTAACACTAGCTTTGATATGGCGGGCAATCGTATCAGAGTTGCTTTACTGTCGCCAACTTATCCCCATACAAGATTGGGATAGCCGAAATGAGCGGTGCATGGTGCTAACGCAAGCGCCGCACCACTGAAGCAGGATTGCCGGAAACAACAGAAAACGGTTCTACATCGCCTTCCACAACGGAACCGGCTTCTACCACCACGCCTTCACCAATGCAGACGCCCGCTTTGATAACGCTGTTCCCGCCCACAACCACGTTGTTGCCAATGATCACCGGTTGCGATATTTCATGTTCGCCTCGCTGTACTTCCAGCGGAAGCAAGCCCTGGGTAACGGTGTAGATCCCGACTCCGGGCCCAATGATAACGTTGTTCCCGATTTCTACGTGCCCGCTGTCAATAACGGTGCAATTTGGCCCCAGAGCAACATTGTTTCCAATGTGTACGTTCATCCCATAGGAGCAGGTAAACGGCGCTTCTACCACCACACCCTTGCCTTTTACCGCAAACAGTTTGGTCATCACCATGTCCTGAGTGTCTGCATCAGCTGGATCAATGGTGTTAAATTGCTGGCAAAGGCGCTTTGATGCAAAGCGAAATTGTGTGAGTTCAGGATCAGCAGGGCTGTAGGGCATTCCCTGCTGCATTTTTTCAAACTCGGTCACTGGTTCATCCCTGATTTAAAAGTCTTTTCTAAATTTAGCGCGATACCGTTGAGACGTCATTCAATACCTCTCCGTAGGTATCGAGAAACCGGCGCCCTGCCTCAATGCCATCCTGATAATCATGCTCAAGCTGGAACGGCTTACTCAGCAAGGCACTGCTTGAAAGTGGCACTTCCGGTGCTATCTGCACCAACTCGGCACGCATTGGCGGGTGGGACATAAAATCTACCGCTTCCTGATAGCTGTGAAAGTGTTTGGTCAGCATTTCCAGCATATCTGCATTGAGCTTTTGCCCCGTGAGGGCATGGAGACGATAGATAGAATCGCCGCCAAACAACCAGCGGCCACCGTTTTGGTGTTTATGTTTGGGCATCATTTCGCGGATTTTGTGCCACAAAGGTTCTGGTGTGCTTTCACGGTAACGGTGACGGATATCTTCAAGACGATTGGAAAGCTGCTCATGAAATTCCGACAGTTTGCCAAGGCGGTCTTCGATATTCAGCCTTGCAAGATAGTCCGGCAAACGCTTCTCCATCCGGCTGCGCAGATTTTCCACCAGCACCGAGCTTACCGGCGCTTTGTCTTCCACTACCGGCTCAGTGCGAATGACAACAATGATGTCTGCTCCGCGGTTGAACGCCTCTCGGGCAGGAATAGCATTGCTGACTCCGCCATCGACATAGAAGTTGTTGTTCAACTGCACAGGTGAAGGATAAAGCATGGGAATAGCGCAGGTCGCTTTCAGCACATTCACCCAGTCACCTTCGAAGAGGTGGAAAAAATCAGGTTCCAGCGTGTGTGTATTGGTGACACAGGCATACGCTGAACGCTCGGCCAATACTTCCCTCGCCTGCTCAACCCGCAAACCGTCAACATTGTTGGGCCCGGCCATATCCAACGCCCAGTCCAAATCCATAAACTGCTGGCGTCGGACATACTTTACCAGGTTGAAGAAGCGGTCATTGGTGGTGTATCGGGTAATAAAGTGATGACCAAAGCCGCGCTGGCGGGTGATGTAGGAGGAAATATTCAGTGCACCGGCGGATGTGCCGAAATAGAGTTCGAAAGGGTCAAAGCCTGCGTCAAGGAAGCTGTCGAGCACACCGGTAGTGTAAATACCCCGTTGACCGCCACCTTGGGCGACAAGTGCAATGCGCTTTCGGCGTTTTGGGAGTCTTAGGTTGCGGATGTCACCGTCAGTGGTGGACGGGTAAAACGCTGCACTTTCCGTGTCGTTTGGGCTCTGCACTTTTACCTCAGCGTAACGAATTCAACTGGAAGCTATTTTACTCCCAGCGATTTGCACAGAGCCAACGTTTTTATTGGAAACAGCACCAATGGCGCTGCTTAGGAAAAGATTATCGCGACTGAGGCAAAAGTAAAAATCATTGTCAGCGCACAAGAAGCGGTGACCAAAGCGATTTTCAGATTCGTGTCCATTCTGCATCTCCTTGCAATCAAGATTAACACTCACGTTACATACTTTTAATGTAGCGGAAATCAGGTCACAAGCGTGAATATTCACATATCAAATTAAGATCGCGCTTTTCAATTACACAGATGTTTCAAAATGTGACAGACAACAAACACTGCTACCAAGTGCCACCTCAAGAACTTTCCTCTGGTCAAACCTGCCAATCCCTCAAGTCAGTAACATTTGGTAAACGCACTGAATCACGAATAGAAATTCAATAAAACCGGGAGAAAAAGCCTTTATAAACCTCAATAGACATGACATTTATTGCCAGAAATAGACAAACAATTATTTAACATTTTTTCTTTTATCATTGTGATGAATAAATAGTCATTTTTTCCATAGTTTTCGATAGTTAATCACTATCGACTTTTCTAACATGTAAAAATTACCTCGACTCTTACTTATATTTTCCGGTTGCCTTAGGTCTGGATTCAGGCTGCCAGGCTCTAATTTAGAGATAATCCGCAAAATCGTTCAATTTTCCATCAAACAGTCTTATTGACCAATTCACAACTTTTCACTAACACCACCATCAACCACAGTTCAATGCACTGGTAATAGAATATTTACATTCCACATCACTCGGTTGCACATTCATTAGTTGGAATGATCGCCAAATTTTCAGCATATTATTAAGTGTTTTACGTTATTGATTTACCGATAACCAACGCTTAATCTGCTAGCAACCTCACTTGCAGAAGAATATTTTGCAAAACGTGAAGGGAATAATTCTAAACACAACATGGTTGACACAGTGCCTGCAACCAAGCGAATTCAAACGAGCGCGCGCTAACCGCTCTACGCAATAAAAAAGACACCGTCTACAACATGATGTTAATAAAGCGGCCGTGAAAAGGACAGGCACTGGCAACGACAAGGAGATGTTATGACACGTGAAATCTGGGGCTCCCGGGCAGGATTCATCCTCGCCGCAGTGGGCTCAGCAATCGGACTTGGAAACATTTGGCGTTTCCCCTACATGGCGTATGAAAACGGCGGCGGCGCATTTTTTGTTCCTTACCTTTTTGCCATGCTGACAGCCGGTATTCCTTTTATGATCATCGAGTTTGGTCTTGGTCATAAACTGCGCGGTTCTGCACCGGTTGTATTTTCAAAACTCAACACTAAATTCGAATGGCTGGGCTGGTTCCAGGTAGGTATTGCAGCCACTATCGCGGTTTACTACGTTGCGGTTATCGGCTGGGCAATGTCATACGTTGGCTTTGCCTTTGACCAAAGCTGGGGCACAGACACCAACGCCTTCTTCTTCAGTGAATACCTGAAGCTGGGTGAGAACTCTCCGACTGCACTGGGTGACTGGCAGCTACACATTGCTATCCCTATGACTTTGGCCTGGGCCATCACTTTTGCCGCAGTTTTCACTGGCGTCAAAGGCGGTATCGAGCGTGCCAGCAAAATCATGATGCCAGTTCTGTTCGTTATGGTACTGCTGCTTATTGCCCGCGTTGCATTCCTGCCGGGTGCCGTTGAAGGCCTGAACTACCTGTTTGAACCTGATTTCAGCAAACTGGCCGACGCGAAAGTGTGGTCAGCAGCTTATGGCCAAATCTTCTTCACCCTGTCTGTTGGTTTCGCCATCATGCTGGCTTACTCCAGCTATCTGCCGAAGAAATCTGACGTTACCAATAACGCCTTCATGACAGTACTGATTAACTGTGGCTTCTCTATGATGGCGGGTGTGCTTATCTTCTCTATCCTCGGCTACATGGCTCAGGAGCAAGGTAAAGCGATCACTGACGTTGTCAGCGGCGGCGTAGGTCTGGCGTTTGTTACCCTGCCACAGGCGATTAACCTGCTGCCAGCGCCATATATCATTGGCCCACTGCTGTTCCTGTCACTGGTTGTTGCAGGCCTGAGCTCGCACATCTCGATCATTGAAGCGGTAACATCTGCGATTATCGACAAGCTGAACATCAGCCGTAAAGTTGCTGCCTCTGCAGTGTGTGGTACCGGTTTCGTTGTTTCCATGGCGTTCGCAACCAACGGCGGCCTGTTGCTGCTGGATCTGGTTGACTTCTTTATGAACAACATCGCTCTGCTGGCAAGCTGTCTGATTGAACTGGTGTTCCTGGGCTGGCTGATCAAAGTGGCTGATATCCGTGACCACGTAAACAAAGTTTCTGAGTTCTCAGTAGGTGCTTGGCTTGAAGTCTGTATCCGCTTTGTAAGCCCACTGATGCTGGCTTGGATCGTAGGCTCTAACCTGGTTAACACTTTCAAGGAAGGCTACGGTGGTTACGCACAATATGACCTGTTCCTGCTGGGTTGGGGTCTCACAGCACTGCTGGCGGTAGTCGGTATCATTATTAACGTCGTATCACGTCCAGCGAAAGAAACCGCAGAAGACGCTGACGCGCAGGAGGTAAACGCATGACAACAGGTGCAATCATTATGATGCTGATTGGTTTTGGTATCACTTGGGGCGGCGCAGCTTGGTGCATCAATAGAGCCATGAAAGCAGGCAAATAGTCCCTTCTCCCTCAACGCAGACACCCCGGTTTTCACCGGGGTGTTTTTTTATCAGGCAATTTCCACTTCTTTTACATGGCGTAGCCCACGGATTAGGTATTTTACGGGGCTGACACTGGCACTACGTCTTATTCTCTAAGATAATAACCGACTTACGTATGAGAATAAGGGGACTTCCTTTCATGGTTAATCAGAAGCGGATCCTGGTGGTGGATGACGACTTAGAAATCCGCGAACTGCTTCAAGAGTATCTTTCAAAGTCCGGCTATGAGGTGACAACCGCCCAGAACGGACAAGAAATGAAAGCGAAACTTGCTGTTCAATATCCCGATCTCATCCTACTCGACATCATGCTTCCCGGTGATGACGGCTTTACCCTGTGTAAATACGTCCGTCAGGACTCCAGCGTACCTATCATTATGCTGACAGCGGTATCAGACGAGACTGACCAAATCATCGGCCTGGAGCTGGGTGCAGACGATTACATCGCCAAACCGTTCAGCCCCCGTCAGCTGGTTGCCCGCATCCGTGCCCTACTTCGCCGTACCCAGCAGTTGCAGGAAACCACCATGTCCAAGCCTAAAGCAATCCGCTTTGCCCAATGGCGACTGGACCCTGTTACCCAACGCCTTAACCATCAGGTGACCGGTCAGGAAGTGGAAATGACCTCAGCAGACTTTGCCTTGCTGATGCTGTTTATTGAAAACCCAAACACCCTGCTGGATCGCAATGCCATTTCCAATGCCACCCGTGGGCGCGATGCACAGCCACAGGAACGCGGTATTGATGTTCAGGTCAGCCGCCTGCGCCAGCGCCTGAAAGACAACGGACGCCAGTCCACTATCATCAAAACCGTTCGTGGTAACGGTTATATGTTCGTGTCCGACATCACCTATGAATCTTAAAGAATATTTCTGGCCGCGTTCGTTGCTTTCACGAACACTGCTGCTTACCGTCCTTTCTGTTTTTCTCGCTCAGGGCATTGCCAGTTTCTTCTGGTATGCACAGTCCAAAGAACGCGAAGTCGAAGGCCTGAAATCTGCTTCTGAAAGCATGGCGCAGATGTTTGCCTCTACCACCAGTTTCTTCCAGTCTCTGCCGGTCGAATATCGCCATATCGCTCTGGATCAGTTGCGGAACATGGGCGGTGCGCGTTTCTTCGTTTCCTTCAACAGCGAAGAGATCAATATCGCGCCGATTGAAGAGAGCCGTACCAAACGCGAAGCCATCCAGACCATTGAAAGCGTCCTGACCAAAGAGTTGCCAAACGCCAGCAATATCAAGGTGGAATTTTCGCGCCCGGAAACACTCAAGGTACTCAACAACAGCTTGTTGCTGTCTGATTTACCCAAATCCTGGGCACACCACACCCTGAGCATGGAGCCGCTTAACCCACCGATTCTGGTGGTACAAATCGAGATAAGCCAAGGGCAATGGGTGTATATCGCGGCCATATTGCCTGCGCCTTATGTCACGCTGGAAAATGACCTGATCAATGCCGATCAAGTGGTATTCCTCATTGCTATCACCACCCTGCTGCTCTTTTTTACCTTCACCCTTATCCGCAACCAGACCCGCCCCCTGAAGCGACTGGCGCAGGCTGCAAACCGCCTGAGTACGGATATTGAACAGCCAGAACTGGTTGAAGAAGGCGCTGCGGAAATCACCACGGTGACCCGCGCTTTCAACCTGATGCAAAAGCGCCTACAACGCTATATGCATGACAGGGAAAAGCTATTTGGCTCGATTTCCCACGACCTGAAAACACCGATCACCCGTCTGCGTCTTCGTGCTGAACTGATTGATGATGAAGTGCAGGCCGCGAAAATGAACAAAGACCTCGACGAGCTTGAGATCATGGTGAAAGGCGCACTGCAAACGGTGAAAGACACTGACATCCATGAAAACGTTTCATCGGTGGATGTACTGCAAATCATCACCAGCATTGCGGAAATCCATAACCAGCAGCGCCAGCGCGTGATCATTTCAGGGCAACAAAAACGGCCGTTTTACTGTAAACCACTAGCGTTTAAACGCTGTCTGACGAACCTCGTCGACAATGGCGTGAAATACGGTGATGAAGTCATGGTCTATGTCCATGACAGCGATAAATCACTGGATATCACCCTGCTGGATAACGGCCCGGGTATTCCTGAAGAATTCCTGAATAAAGTGTTCGACCCTTACTTCCGCCTGCACACGGATCTGCACGGCACCGGCCTTGGTCTGGGTATCGCCAAAAACATTATCCGAGCCCATGGCGGCGAAATCATTCTATCCAACCGCAAGGATGGCGGGTTACAAATCGACATCGCTTTCCCGAGGGCTTGATGAATGAAAAAGATCTTTCCCCTGTTGCTGGCAATGAGCCTTGCCGCACCTGTTTATGCCGACACGCCAAGCGAAGTGGAAGTACTGCACTGGTGGACGAGCGGCGGTGAAGCCCGTTCGGTCGACAACCTCAAAGAGAAGATGAAAAAAGAAGGCTATATCTGGAAAGATTTCGCCGTTGCTGGACGCGCAGGTCAAAGTGCCATTAACACCCTGCGGATCCGCGCCCTTTCAGGCAACCCGCCGGATGTTGCACAGATCAAAGGCCCCGAAATACAGGAATGGGGAAAACTCGGCTTTCTTGCTTCATTGGATGATGTTGCCGCCAAGCAGCACTGGAATGAACTGATCCCCCGCCGTGTTCAGGAGTATCTCAAGGTTGATGGCCATTATGTTGCCGTCCCGTTCAACATCCACCGGGTGAACTGGCTTTGGGCAAATCCTGAAGTGTTCGAAAAAACGGGCGCTGAACTTCCGGTCACCCTTGACGACTTTTTCGTTGCCGCCGAGAAAATCAAAGCCGCCGGGTATATCCCGCTGGCACTGGGCAGCGAAGCATGGCAGGAATCTACCCTGTTTGAGTCCATCGCGCTTGCCATTATGGGACCGGAAGATTTCCGTAAAGCCTTTATCGACAAGGACACAGCACTGCTGACCGGCGAAAAAATGCGTGAAACCCTGCTGACTTTTCGCAAGATGAAACAATACACAGATGCTGACTCACCGGGACGCAACTGGAGTGATACAACATCACTGGTGATTGAAGGCAAAGCCGCCATGCAAATGATGGGCGACTGGGCAAAAGGCGAGTTTCTGGCAGCCAATAAAGAAGCTGGGAAAGACTTCCTCTGCATTCCGGCACCCGGCACTGCCAACCAGTTTTCCTTCAACATCGACAGCTTTGTGTTTTTCAAAAACAGCAATGCCGGGAAAACCGATTCACAACGCACACTGGCAAAGTTGATCCTCGATCCGGACTTCCAGCGTGAATTCAACATGAGCAAAGGTTCCATTCCGGTTCGTGTAGATTCAGATATGGAAGGTTTTGATACCTGTGGCAAGGAGTCCATGCAGGCATTTTTGCGCGCGGCGGCGACAGATAACCTTGTGCCAAGTCTTTCTCACAATATGGCGGTAGGCAGAGCATCCCAGATTGCCCTGTTTGATGTGATTTCACGCTTTTTCGACGATGACGATGTCAGCGTCGACGAAACCATGCGTTATATCCGCGCCGCGGTGCTGGCTGATAACCTGTAACAGGATGCCAAACTCCCTTGGCTATCACAATTTCACATTGCGTGGATGAGCACTTCCGCGAATTGTGAAACAGGCAGATAAGCCAGATTCTGTAACTTGTTGTGATCACTCGATAGCATTACTATTACTTAATTATTAAAAGCCCGCACACAGCGGGCTCTATTTCGAGCAAAAAGGATTTAATCAATGCGTCGTTCAGCCCTTCTCGTTCTTCTTTCGCTGGTTTCAGGGTTTGCTGCAGCAAAAGACGTTAACGATTTTGACCCACTCTGTCTTAGCCAGAAATACAATCACTACATCACCGCCTCTATTGGCTGGTATGAAAGCCTGGTTGACCTGACCATTCAAAAAGACCCAAAACTTGAAGAAGTGGCGAGCTGGTTTTTGGAAGGACGTCGTGAACACTTCAAGCTCAATCAGGAAGCGTTTAATTACTACCTGAAAAATGACCCAGCCAAATTGAACCTCAACGGAGGGGTTGAATCATGGCTAAACCTGAGCCAGGAAGATGTCAAAGCACTGAGTAATTCAAAAGGTGAACTGGCCGACGCTGCGAAGAAGGTGTTTGCCTTCCGTCAGGGACAGGCGCATCAGGGCAACTATGATTTGCGCTCTGCACTGGCCTCTTTGCTGAGCCACCCGAAAGAAATTGAAGTGCCACTAAAGCGCTACAACGACGAAATGGCGCAACTTGCTCAAACCAGTTGCGACAAGTAAGTCCTGCATCAAACGGGAGCGGCATATGCGGCTCCCTCCTTTCATTTCGGTTCGATGTTTTCCCTCTCACTGATTTTGCGCAAAACTCGGCGCTTTACTCTTCAGTATCTTCGATTAACATCTAGCAAACCCCAAAAGTAAGTACCCCGGATGGTTAAACAAACAAAGACAGCGGAAGCGTCATTGGAAGCCCTTCACCGCATTTTTACTGTGCCAGAAGCACCGCATTCCACGTTGGGCAAAATTGAACAGGCAATCTCGCAAAACCTGAACAGTTTTTTGCAGGATCACATTACGTCGTCGGACTACTCCCTGACGGATATCGAGAAAGACTTCAGTAACCCGCATATTCCTGAGCAACCGGCATTTGTTTCGGATCACACTGAGTTTCTGCTGGAAAAACTGGTGGCGCAATCGGTGCACACCTCATCCCCCCGCTTTATCGGCCATATGACATCGGCGCTGCCCTACTTTTTAATGCCGCTGTCCAAAATCATGATTGGCCTTAACCAGAACACGGTAAAAATCGAAACTTCAAAAGCCTTTACGCCGTTGGAACGCCAGGTTTTGGGCATGCTGCACAACATGATTTATCAGCGTGAAGAGGCGTTTTACCAAAGCTGGATGCACAGCGCAGAGCACTCACTCGGCGCATTCTGCTCCGGCGGTACCATTGCCAATATCACCGCGCTTTGGGTGGCGCGTAACGCTGCCCTGAGGGCTGACGGCGATTTCCGTGGGGTGGCTGAAGAAGGGCTTTTTCGCGCCATGCGCCATTACGGTTATGACGACCTGGCGATTCTGGTGTCAGAGCGCGGGCATTATTCGCTGAAAAAGGCCGCGGACGTACTCGGTATTGGCAGACAATCCCTGATTGCGATCCCAACGGATGCGAACAACCGCATATGTATCGACAAGCTTGAAACCAAGTTGGCAGAACTCAAAGCGAGAAACGTCAAAGTGTTCGCGATTGTGGGCGTAGCCGGCACCACGGAAACCGGCAATATCGACCCACTCGACAAACTGGCAGATATCGCCGGGCGCGAAGGCATTCACTTCCACGTCGACGCTGCCTGGGGCGGCGCAAGCCTGATGTCGCAAAACCAGCGACCTAAGCTCAAAGGCATAGAACGCGCAGATTCCGTCACCATCGATGCCCACAAACAGCTTTATGTGCCGATGGGCGCAGGCATGGTGATCTTTAAAGATCCTTCACTGGTCAGCGCAATCGAGCACCACGCCGATTACATCCTGCGTAAAGGCTCCAAAGACCTTGGTAGCCATACGTTGGAAGGGTCACGCAGTGGCATGGCAATGCTGTTGTTTGCGAGCCTGAATATTATTGGACGTGAAGGCTATCAACTGCTGATCGACCAAAGCGTCGATAAAGCCAGATACTTCGCCGATCTTATCCAGACGCAGCCGGATTTTGAACTGATCAGCGAACCTGAGCTTTGTCTGCTTACCTACCGTTATGTGCCAGAAGTCGTTCGTGCTGCGCTCGAGAAAGCATCGCCAGCGCAGAAGGATGCCATCCATTCACTGTTGAACGATTTGACCGTGTTTGTCCAAAAACACCAGCGTGAAGCAGGAAACACCTTTGTGTCGCGCACCACACTGAAACCGGAACCTCTGGAACGCCGTGAAACCCGCGTATTCCGCGTGGTGCTTGCCAATCCGCTGACTACACACGCGATTTTGCAGGAAGTACTGGTTGAGCAGCGGGAAATCGCCAAACGAAGCACCATTGCTTACCCGGAATTGCTGACACTGGCTAACTCAATTGTGACCGCGTAACTAAAGCCGCCCAGTGCGGCTTTCTTCTTCGTACTTTTACTTTGCGATCAGTGGCCTTTGCTATGCTTAGGCGGTCAGCCAGGGAGAAGTATCGAGATGGGAACACTGGGTTTTGAACTGAAATCGCTCGAAGTTTTTGTCGCTACAGCCAAAACTGGCAACATGACGGCCGCTGCTGCAAAGCTCAATATTTCCCAGTCTGCCGTCTCCCAAACCCTGTCCACACTGGAGAGCAACCTTGGCGTCAAACTGCTGGACAGAAGTGTCCGCCCGGTTGAGCTGACCGTTGCGGGACGCTATTTCTACGACCAATCCGTCCATTTGCTCGAACAGGCGTACAAAACCCAACACGTCATCACCAAAGGCAGCTTTGACAGCCTGCATCTGGTGCGTATCGCCATGGTAGATTCCCTCGCAGCGACTGTCGGCCAACCTTTAATTGAGGTGATAAAAACCCACACCGAAAACTGGACCATGATGACGGGTTACTCCCATCTCCACCAGCAAGGGCTGCTCAGCCGTGGCATAGATATAATTATTTCTGATGATGTACTCGAAAAAGAAGAAAACCTTCGTCGTTGCCAAATCCTCAAAGAGCCTTTTGTTCTGGTGCTTCCGCGCCAGTTTCACCAGAAATTTCCTGATTTATGCAGTTCGCTGGTCTTATTGAGTAAACATCTGGATATGGTTCGCTACAGTGAACAAAGTCTTATAAGTCAGTCGATTGAAACCTATCTTCACCATCAGGGGCTGGATGTGCCAGACCGTATGCAACTCGACAATACATTTGCCGTGCTTTCTGCTGTCGCGCAGGGACTGGGATGGGCGCTCACAACGCCGCTTTGCCTGATGCAGGGTGAAGTGTTTCGCAACCAAATCACCTGCATTCCTCTTCCAGAAAAAGACACATTTTTCCGTTACTTAACCCTGATAGCCCGCCGCAATGAATTGGGGGATTTACCGGAAAAACTGGCTGATGGCAGCTGTAAAATTCTGCGCCAGCATTTTCTGGCAAAAATACGCCAACACTACCCTTGGCTGGACGGAAAAATCCGTATCGGCAAGTACACCTAAAACTTCGCCTGACTTCACACTATTAGCCAAACTTATTTTTTTGCCCCACAACCTGTGATTGTCGTGGTCATGCGCTTTTCGTGTCATCTACCTTCATTTCAGAGCAGTTTGCCGACCAAGAATGCGACCTGACACCAGTCACTTTGTGGCAGCTCAACTATCGTTGATAGATGTGCCACAACAACCAATCTGGTCACAACACACTGATTCTTTGGCGGAAACACAATACAGGAGCGGGTATGGAAGCGCGTGAAGTAAAGACCGTGGCGGATGCTAAAAAGATTGTCGAAGAACGCAAGCTGAGCCATGTCAAAGTCGGCCTTTTCGACAATGACGGCGTCATGCGGGGCAAATATATGTCGAAGGAAAAATTCTTTTCTTCGCTCGATGGCGGCTTCGCTTTTTGTGATGTGGTGTTGGGCTGGGACGTGAAAGACCAACTCTACGACAACGCCAAATACACCGGCTGGCATACCGGTTATCCCGATGCGCCGGTGAGGATCCTTCCTGATACCTGCCGGGATGTGCTGGATGAAGATGGCATGGTGTTGTTTATTGCTGAATTTACCGGCGATGCCGAAGCTGTCTGCCCGCGGGCAACGCTGCGTCGCGTGCTGGAAAAAGCCGAAGCCATGGGGTTTGATGCCTACGCCGCCCTTGAGTACGAGTTTTTTATCTTCGACGAAACGCCCCATTCCGCACGTGAGAAGGGTTTTCGCAACATGAAAACCATCACTCCGGACTGGTTTGGCTATTCCATGATCCGCAACTCTACCTATTCCGGGCTCTACAAAGCCATACTCGCCATGAGTGAAGCCATGGACTTTCCCATCGAAGGTATCCATTCCGAAACTGGCCCCGGTGTGATTGAAGCCGCGCTTGCCGTCGACAGCGCAAAAAATGCCGCCGACAAAGCCGCGCTGTTCAAAACCTACATGAAGGTACTCGCCCAGAAAAACGACATGATGGCGACCTTCATGGCCAAATGGACGAATGACTACCCCGGCCAGAGTGGACATATCCATCTCTCCCTGCGCGACAGGAACTCCGGCAAAAGTGCATTTTATGACCCTGATGCAGAGCTCAACATGAGTGACATCCAGCGCCATTTCCTCGCAGGGCAGCAGCGTTTAATGCCGCAGTTTCTCTGCATGATTGCACCGACAGTCAATAGCTACACCCGCATGATCCCCGGCTTCTGGGCACCGACAGACGCGACATGGGGCGTGGAAAACCGCACCACATCGCTTCGCGTGATCCCGGGCTCTGACAAATCCCAGCGCATTGAATACCGATTGGGCGCGGCCGATGCCAACCCCTATCTGGCACTGGCAGCAGCTCTGGCTTCCGGTCTTTATGGTGTTGAACACAAACTCGAACCGTTTGAGCGGGTTATCGGCAACGCCTATGACATCGAACACCCCCAGGAACTGCAACTGCCCCGCACATTGTGGGAAGCCGCCCAGGCATTCAAACACTCAGATGCTGCCAAAGCCATGTTGGGTGACGCCTTTGTCGAGCATTTTGCTGCCTCGCGGGAATGGGAAGAACGTGAATTCCGTAAACACGTCACCGATTGGGAACTCGACCGTTACTTCGAAATTATCTAGGACTGAACATGGAACGTTTTCAAACAATCACACCGGTTGATGGCTCTGTATATGTGGAGCGCCCGTACGCAAAGCCCGCTGACATACAGAGCGCATTAGACAAAGCGGAAAAAGCTTTTCAGCAGTGGAAGGAAACGCCGCTTCCCGTGCGTCAGGAAATCTGCTGGAAAGCGGTAGAAGCATTCGTTGCTAACAAGGAAGCTGTCGCCGAAGAAATCACCTGGATGATGGGACGCCCCATCGCTTTCGCCCAAGGTGAAGTGGCCGGATTCGAAGAGCGTGCGCTGCACATGATTGACATCGCGCCGCAAGCACTGACTCCTCTCGCCCTGCCGGAGAAATCGGGTTTTCGCCGCTACATCAAACGGGTGCCGCTCGGTACTGTGTTTGTCGTCGCGCCCTGGAATTACCCTTACCTCACTTCCGTAAACGCGATTGTCCCTGCGCTGTTGGCGGGTAACACGGTTCTGCTCAAACACTCTGCGCAGACGCCCTTGTGTGCCGAGCGAATGGTCGCGGCTTTTGAGCAAGCCGGATTACCGGAAGGTGTTTTCCAGTACTTGCACCTGACCCACGCAGACACAGAAGCGGTGATGCAACACAGCAGCGTGCGCCACGTTGCGTTCACGGGTTCTGTCAGTGGCGGCATGGTGGTTGAACGTGCCATTGCCGGGCGCTTTATTTCTGCTGGCCTCGAATTGGGCGGTAAAGACCCCGCCTATATCAGTCAGGATGCCAATATCCAGCAAGCTGTGGATACCGTGATAGACGGCGCGTTTTTCAACAGCGGGCAGTCATGCTGCGGCATGGAGCGTCTTTACGTCCATGAGTCGGTATATGACGATGTCGTCGAAAAGTCGGTAGCACTGGTTAATCAATACCGCCTCGGCAGACCGGACGATCGCCAAACCACGCTGGGGCCTTTGGTACGCACAGCGGCCGCAGAGTTTGTGCGTGGTCAGGTGCAGGATGCGGTTCAGCAAGGCGCCAAAGCCTTGATTGACGCTTCAGCTTTCCCTGCCAGCCAACAAGGCACGCCTTACCTTGCACCGCAATTGTTGGTCAACGTAGACCACAGCATGCGGGTGATGACAGAGGAAACCTTCGGCCCAGTACTCGGCATTCAGAAAGTGTCCGGTGACGAAGAAGCATTGCGCCTGATGAACGATAGTGAATTTGGCCTGACTGCCGCCGTATTTACCCAAGATGAAGTGCGCGGGGAACGTTTCGCTGACCAACTGGAAGCAGGCACTGTGTTCCTCAACCGTTGTGATTACCTCGACCCAGCACTGGCTTGGGTTGGTGTGAAAAACAGTGGCCGCGGATGCACCCTATCACAGGTCGGTTTTGAACACCTGACCCGTCCAAAATCCTATCACTTTAAGCGTCTTTAGGAGTTCATTATGTCCCTTTCCAGCTGGAACTACCCCACCGCCATCATCGCGGGCAGTGGTGCATTGAACAAACTCCCGGATGCCTGCCAGTCTCTGGGAATTATTCGCCCCCTGTTGGTGACAGATCCCGGTATCGCTGCCCTACCAATGACGCAGACGGCGATAAACCTTTGCGAGGAAAGCGGCTTGAGTGTCACCCTGTTCAGCGACGTTCAAGGTAATCCAACCGGAGAAAACGTCGCCGCAGGGAACAAGGTTTTCGTTGACGGTCATCATGATGGCATTATCGCCCTTGGTGGCGGCTCAGCCCTTGATTGCGCCAAAGCCATAGCGCTTTCCGCCCGCCAGAAACATGAAATGTGGCAGTTTGAAGATGTTGGCGACAATTGGACACTCGCCGTGCCTGATCTTATCGCCCCCGTGATTGCGCTTCCCACCACAGCAGGAACTGGTTCTGAAGTCGGCCGGGCTTCGGTGATCACCAACAGTGCAGAGCAACGGAAAGTGATCATCTTCCATCCGGACATGGTGCCCAAACAGGTCTTGCTTGATCCAGATTTGACCCTGGCTTTACCCCCGCACATTACTGCCGCAACAGGGATGGATGCCCTCTCACACAGCCTTGAAGCACTTTGCGCTCCAGGCTATCACCCCATGGCAGACGGGATTGCGACCGAAGGGATCCGGCTGGTGCAGCAAAACCTGCCCACGGTATTTCACAACGGCGCGGACAAAGAGGCTCGGATGCAAATGCTTGTTGCATCAAGTATGGGCGCGACCGCATTCCAGAAAGGATTGGGGGCCATGCATGCCATCGCTCACACACTGGGGGCGCTGTACAACGCGCACCATGGCTTGTTAAACGCAATCTTGATGCCCTATGTATTGGACGCTAACCGCAGCGAAGTCGAACAGAAAATGGCGCGGCTTGCGCGCTACCTGAACCTTGAAGGTGAAGGGACGGATGCCGTATTGGCGTGGATCCTGGCATTGCGGCGTGAAGTTGGGATTCCCCACACCCTCGCGGATATCGGCATCACTGCCGAAGAGGCTGAGCGCGTCGGCAAAATGGCCGTAAACGACCCCTCTGCGGGCGGCAACCCTATTCCCTTTACGGCAGAGCAGTACAGCCAACTTTTCACCCTTGCCGTGAATGGCAAGGATTGGTCGTGAGGCGCTTATGATTATTGGCCTGCTTATCTGTGACGATGTGAAGCCTGAACTACAGGCTTCACACCGCAACTACACCGATATGTTCCAGAGCCTGCTGACTCAGGCCGACCCCAAAGTCAGATTACGTTTTTACCGTGTTATTGACGGCGAATACCCAGAGAATATTGATGATTGCGACGGCTACGTTATCTCTGGAAGCCGTTACAGTGTTTACGATGACCTGCCTTGGATTAAGCAGTTCGAAACGTTCGTCAAAACACTTTACGCCGTTGGAAAACCCACGGTCGGCATCTGCTTTGGTCACCAAATGATGGCGCAGGCACTCGGGGGAAAAGTAGAACGATCTGCCAATGGATGGGGTGTAGGCATCGCCACCAGCAAAATCACGGAACATCCGGCTTGGATATCTCCCCAACAGAATGCGTTTTCCCTGGTAGTCAGTCATCAGGATCAAGTCTCCGAGCTTCCTCCAGAAGGCAAATCCCTCGCAACCAGCGATTTCTGTCCGATTGGCATGTTCACTGTCGGCCAGCATTTTCTTGGCATCCAAGGGCACCCCGAATTCTCCCGCGCTTACTCGTTTGACCTGATGGAATCCCGGCGTGACCGCATTCCGCCAGAGGTCATCTCGGCCGGTCAAGCCTCCCTCAGCGAAACGCCTGACAGCGAAGAAGTCACCCGCTGGCTGCTTCACTTTATCCGGCAGGCACAACAACCTGCCAATGCCAGCACACCGGACTGAGCCCAGAAAATAAGGACGTATTTCATGGAATCTGCTGCTTCGGAAAATGACAAACTGCTCACTTACCTGCCCTCGCCACTGGCGACATATGTGCGATGGGTAGAGTCGATAAACTATTACGTTGGCCGCTTTGCCATGTACCTCATCTTCGTGATGCTGGGCATTCTGGTTTACTCCTCTGTCACCAAAACCTTTTTTCTCCCCTCCCTTTGGACATTGGAAATGGCGCAGTTTGTGATGGTCGCCTACTACATGCTCGGCGGCCCCTACTCCATGCAACTGGGCGGTCACGTGAGAATGGATTTGCTCTACGGCAACTGGTCACCCCGCACCAAAACCCTGGTCGACAGCGTTACCGTCATCTTCCTGCTTATCTATCTTGCGGTACTGCTTTACGGCGGTATTTCCAGCACAACCTATGCACTGGAATACGGTGAACGTAGCTATTCAGCGTGGCGGCCTTACATGTGGCCAGTCAAAGTCACCATGTGTATCGCCATTTTCCTGATGATTCTGCAAGCCACAGCAGTGATGCTGAAAGATTTTGCCCGCCTGCACGCACCGGAAGATCTGGGTATTAGCACAGAAGGAGGCGAGCAATGAGTTATGAACTGATCGCCCTCTTAATGTTCTCCTCCATGATGCTGATGCTGTTGACCGGACAACGAGTATTCGCCGCCATTGGCTCCGTTGCGGTTATCGCGGCATTGTTGCTCTGGGGAGACGGAGGTTCTGAAATCGCCTTTGGCGCAGCAATGAAGCTGATGAAATGGTACCCCTTACTGACACTGCCCCTGTTTATTTTTATGGGGTACATGTTGTCAGAGTCAGGTATCGCCGAAGACTTATACAAGATGTTCCATGTCTGGATGGGGCCCGTACACGGTGGCTTGGCTATCGGTACCATTTTGCTGATGGTTGCAGTCTCCGCCATGAACGGCCTGAGCGTGGCAGGTATGGCAATTGGTGCCAGTATCGCCCTGCCTGAATTGTTGCGGCGCGGCTATGACAAGATCATGGTGACTGGCGTCATCCAGGCAGGCAGTTCGCTCGGCATTCTGGTGCCCCCCAGTGTGGTACTGGTGCTTTACGGCATGATTGCGCGCCAGCCGGTTGGTCAGCTCTGGCTTGCCGGTGTGTTCCCTGGCCTGATGATGGCCGGCATGTTTGTACTTTACATCGTTATCCGCTGCAAAATGCAGCCACACCTTGGCCCGGCGCTTTCTGCTGAAGAACGCAACGTACCGATGCGGGAAAAACTCAAACTTCTGCGCGCCGGTATTCTTCCGTTAGGGATATTTTTCTCCATGACGGGGCTGTTCCTGCTCGGTGTCACCAGCCTGGTAGAAAGCTCTGCGGTGGGCGCACTGGCAGCCACCGTGGCTGCACTTCTCAAGCGTCGCCTGACCAAAGAAGTGATGGAAAACACCCTGCGCAAGACACTGGTCGTCAGCTGCATGTTTATGTGGATCATCCTCGCGGCACTCTGTTTTGGCGCGGTGTTCGACGGATTGGGTGCCGTGAAAGCCATCGAGTCCCTGTTTGTAGAGCGGCTTGGTCTCACGCCTTGGGAAATCCTGATCCTGATGCAGCTTTCCTATCTGATCATGGGGACATTCCTCGATGACACCGCCATGCTGGTGATTGTCGCGCCTCTTTATGTTCCCTTGGTCAAACTGCTCGGTTTCGACCTTATCTGGTATGGCGTGCTGTACACCATCACCTGCCAGATTGCCTATATGACACCACCTTTTGGCTACAACCTGTTTTTAATGCGCGCCATGGCACCGCCTGAAGTCACGCTCGGCGATATTTACCGATCGATCGTGCCGTTTGTGTTGATCATGATGTTGGCGCTCGCCATCGTCATGATCTTCCCTCAGGTCGCGCTGTGGTTACCCGAGTGGCACTACCAACGATGAGTGACACACCAAGAAACAGACTTATGTCTCATTTTTGGCACTACACTCAGAATGAATGGTAAGCCTGTTTACCGAAATGATGATGAAGAAAAGGACACCACTATGAGCAATAGACGTGATTTTCTCAAAAAGGCCGGAATAGTCGGAGCAGGCAGTGCAACTGCGATCCTCGGTGCGCCCGCCATTGTGTCGGCCAAGGAGCCCATCCGCTGGCGACTGCAAACCTACGCAGGCCCAGCCCTTGCTGAACACGTGATCAAACCGGCGGTTGATGCATTCAACATTGCCGCGAATGGAGAAATGATCATCGAACTCTATTACGCCGACCAACTCGTCCCTACCGGTGAGCTGTTCCGCGCAATGCAGAAAGGCACCATTGATGCCGTGCAAAGTGATGATGATTCTATCGCTGCACCGGTGGATATTGCCGTTTTCGGTGGCTATTTCCCATTCGCGACACGCTACAGTCTTGATGTGCCTGTGCTGTTTGAAGAGTACGGTCTGAAAGAGATCTGGAAAGAAGCGTATGACGAAGTCAAAGGCGTGACCTGGCTCAGCGCAGGCTCTTGGGACCCGTGCCATTTCGCCACGGTTGAGCCTATCCGCAGCCTCGCTGATCTGAAAGGCAAGCGCGTGTTCACCTTCCCAACCGCTGGCCGTTTCCTGACAAGGTTTGGGGTTATTCCTGTCACTTTGCCATGGGAAGACGTGGAAGTGGCAGTACAAACCGGTGAGCTTGATGGCATTGCCTGGTCAGGCATTACCGAGGATTACACTGTCGGCTGGGCAGATGTGACCAACTACTTCCTGACCAACAACATTTCCGGCGCATGGTGTGGCTCTTTTTACGCCAACACTGACCGTTGGAATGCCCTGCCAGAGCACCTCAAAGTGCTGTTCAATATGATGATGGATACGTCCCACTACTATCGCCAACACTGGTATTGGGGTGGCGAGGCGCGTCTACGCACAGCAGGCACTAAAATGGAGCTGACAACAATTCCGGATGCAGAATGGCGTCAGGTAGAGCTTGAAGCCTATAAGTTCTGGGATGAAGTGGCAGAAACCAGCCCAAGGGCGAAGCGCGTGGTTGAGATATTTAAAGAGTACGCAGGGGTAATGGAACAGGCTGGGAAACCTTACCGGTATTCCTAACCACAGAAAGAGAAAGCGGCAAATGCGCCGCTTTCTCTTATCCAGTTCTTCCGTTTTCACACCATTCATTTTCTGCTGGGTTTAATAGAAACAAGACCTCACAAATTAACGTTTCATTTTTGTTAATTTTTCGTATTTTTATAATACTGATGGCAGTGTTGTTCAGGAGTACATCATGCCATTGATATTGCGCTCATTCATTTTGCTGTGCCTGCTGCCCAATTTTGTTATGGCAAAATCCAGCGATACCATTGTCGTTTTAACTTCTTTTCCAGAAACCTTTTACACGCCAATCAAGAGCGCATTTGAGAAAAGCCATCCCAGCCTGAAATTACAAATCCTGAACAAAAAAACGCCTGCAGTCATCCAGCATATCGCCCGCAAACGCGCCCCGTCCCCCGACCTTATCTGGATTTCCTCCGCGGATGCCATGGCAACCCTGCAAGCCAAATCCATGATTGAAGAACCGGTGACATTTGCCTGGTCGCAATTTGTGTTCTTCTGGCATCAGGACAAACTGAGGCAATTGAACACTCCAAGCCCTGCCACTTGGGAAGACTTACTGCGCCCAGACTTTACCCAGGAAATCGCGATCAGTGCGCCTTCCCGCTCTGGCACCAACCACATGATGATAGAGATGATTCTGCAACAGTACGGTTGGGAGAGAGGATGGGCCTTTTTAAGTCAACTCGGCGGCAATCTAGCGACAGTCACGGCACGGAGCTTTGGTGTTCGCGAAGGGGTGATAAAGCAAAGATTTACCCTTGGGCCCGTGGTTGATTTTTTCTATCGCAGCGCCGTTGCAGAGGGTCATCCTGTTGGGTTTCAGCCCGTGCCCAATACGCCGCTGATCCCCGCCCAGATAGCATTAACCCAAGGGGATAAACGCAACCCCTCCAGTAATGCCGATCAGTTAAGAGATAAATGATCGGTTGAACGATCCAACAGATGGCTTATAAAGGCTCTAAGTCCCCATACTTAGAGCCTTTTATTTTGCAATTGACCACAGCCCTTACCCTCGCGAAT